>JAFTUZ010000105.1 GCA_017466005.1 Clostridia bacterium
AAAGAATCTGAAAACTCAAAAATTATAAGCAATAAAATTATAGAAAAATTTAAAAATAAAGAAAAATTGAATTTTTATGAGTTTTTGGTTGTTTTAAATGAAGGGATTGAATTGCAATTTTGTTATAATAATTTAAAATATAGTATTATAAAATTTGGAAGTGAAGTTAAACTTTTTGATTTTGGTAATAAAAAATTAACCAATTATAAAAGTTTGGAAGATTTTGAAAATAGTGCAATAATTAATGGCGAAAATTTAAAAATTATTTGGGGAAATGTTACAGATTTAGATTATGCCGACTAAAAATGTTGTGTTAATTTAAGTAGGGTAATAAAATGGTATTAAAAAAACTAAACACTGTGTTTAGTTTTTTTAATTATTTTTATATTGGCATTTTAAAATTAAATTTAAACAGTAAAAGTGGGGAATTATTAAAAAATTTAGCAAAATCCCAATTTTAAAACTTAATATTAATATCTTTATGGTTGGTAAACTGTGTGTAGGTAACTCCGCATTCATCTAGCATTTTTTTAGATGCAATAACAGAATCGGTGTGTGCGTATTTATCACTTAAATAAACAATGTGCTTTATGCCAGACTGAATTATTAGTTTAGAGCATTCGTTGCAAGGAAAAAGGTCTATATAAATAGTTGCACCTTGCAATTCTTTACGACTGCCACGGTAGTTTAAAATGGCATTCATTTCGGCATGGCAAACAAAAAAATATTTAGTGTTTAAATTATCTCCCTCACGTTTCCAAGGAAATTTTTCATCACTAAAACCATTTGGTGCACCGTTGTAACCAATAGATAATATACGTTTATCTTCACTAACAATACAAGCCCCAACTTGCGTAGAAGGGTCTTTACTTCTTAAAGATGAAAGTTTGGCAATAGCCATAAAATATTCGTCCCAACTTAAATAATCTTCTCTTTTATCCATATTTTTAGTTTATAATATTTTGCTAATTTTGTCTAGCAAAATTAAACTAATTAGTAAGTTTTATAAATAAATATATGATAAAAATTAAAAATTAAAAACTTAACATAAAATTAAAAATATCAAAAAATGCAACTATGTGTATAATTTTTGTTTACTTTATGCTTAAAAAATGGAATTATGTATTAAAATTTTATATTAATTTTAGTTTGATATAATTTTTGCAAAAGTGTAAAAATACCCACAAAACTGCGGGGGACTACTGTATGTTTGAGGTGTTGTAAAACACTTCATTTTACTTGGGGCTACTTAATTTAAGTTTGTATGATTTACAAAAGCAAATTTTTACAAATAAAAAAGCACTACTTTAAGTAGTGCTTTGTTGGTGACCCCAGCGGGACTCGAACCCGCGTTACCACCGTGAAAGGGTGATGTCTTAACCGCTTGACCATGGGGCCATAAATTGTGGCTTGTGGCAAAAGTGCTTTAAGCCACAGAAGATGTATTAAATTTATTATTTATTGGAAGCGGCAATGTAATTCCTTACGGACGTACCTATGCCGCACTATTGGTAGCGGCGGAGAGATTCGAACTTTCGACCTATCGGGTATGAACCGATCGCTATAACCAACTAAGCTACGCCGCCATATTTTAACACCAACGTGTTACTATTACATTTTACACTAATTAAAATATTTTGTCAATGATTTTTTAAAAATTTTTTAAAAAGATTAATTATTTTTTAATATGTGTAGATAAGCAAAAGTTATATTTAAAAATAAAAAACGCCTTTTAAACGTTTTTGCTTTTTGCTTAATAAAGGTTTTAAACATTGTTTTTATAAAATTTGGTTTTTATATTTAATAAAAGTTTATTCTGATTTTAAAAGTTTATTGTTAAATTTTTATTAAAAGTTTTTTAATTTTATTTTACTGTTTTAGTTATTTTTAAGCCATATTCTGCAAGTTCGTTGCTTGGTGCAATTATTATGTTTTTATCTTCTTCTATAACAACCATACCTGCGTTTTTACAAGCGGTTATGCCTGGATAAATATCCCATGCGTTATTCCACGTGTTAATTATACAACAAACTTCGCCTTTTGCTACAAGCCCCAATGTAACCGATGTGCAACCAAAACTGCGTACAGCCATAACATCTTTACTAAGTTCGGTTGCCATTTTCCATTTTTTAGAATGGCCTTCTACAATCCAATAAGAGTGTTCTATGTTATTTGGTTTAGGTTCTATTTTTTGATTATTGCAAAATGTTCCTATGCCATCTATAGATTTAATTTGTGTGTTAAGTTCGGGTAAATCTATAACGCAAGAAATTACTTTGCCTTTTTCCATATATGCCATTTAAAAACCCCAAAGTGGAAGATTGTTTGCAAAGTTTTTTGTGCCATTAATAGGGTCTATTAAAAAACAATTATCTGTTACACTTACATTATTATTAAATTCTTCGCTAACTATTGTAGTGTTAGGATATTTTTTGTTAATAACATTAATACAATGCTTTTCTACAAGTAAATCTACATCTGTTACAACATCTCTAAAACCTTTATCCATTTTGTTAAAATTTTTGTGATTTTTAACAATTTTTTTTGCATCTTTTGCAAGTTTTAACATAAAATTTGTAATTTTTATTTTATCCATAATAACCTACTTTTGTTTGTTAATAATGTTATTTTAGCATAATAAAAATGTTTTACAAAACAAATAACAAAAAATGTTAAAATATATGGTAAAATTAATATAGACATTGCCAAAAAATTATGGTATTATATTTACATTAAATATAAAGGTGATAATATGTTAAGTGAACACGATGAAATAATGGAAAATTTAAAACAGAAAAAAATAAAAGAAAGGGCAATAGAAATTTATAATCAGCACACAAAAGATAGATATGCTTTTGAAGGTGTTATGGACGAAATTGAATTGGCTGCTTTAAAACTTGCTTTTAGTGAGGATTTTATTGCCGAGCAAAAAGGCGAAAAAGTAAATAAAAAGGCTAATTTAAAAGTTGCTAACGCACAAAAAAGAAGAAATGTTAGTGAAAGAAAAATTAAAGATATGGCTAATGTTGGGGTAAAGAAAACCGAAGAACGTATAAGGTTGGAGCCACCTACTATTGATAATAAATTTGTTGATGCTAAAACAAAAAAATCTTTGCCGGTAAACGAGCAAAAAGATAAGCAAATGTAGAATTATATAAATAATGCAAAATTTTTAACAAAAAAACTTGTATTTTGTTTATGTTTTTGTTATTATATATAGCATTAACAAAACAACAAATTAATTAAGGGGTGTAAAATGAACAAAACATATATTATGTTAAAACCAGATGCTGTACGCAGAGGGCTTATGGGTGAAATTATTACTAGAATAGAAAAGAAAGGCTTTAAGATTACAAATATGAAAATGATGACTTTAAATGAAGACATTTTGCGTGAACACTATGCTCATATAGCAGACCGTCCTTTCTTTCCAGAAGTTGTGGCTTATATGACAAGTGGCCCAGTTGTGGGTATGATTGTTGAAGGTGAAAATGTTGTTAAAGGTATGCGTAACATTATGGGTGCTACAAAATATCTTGATGCAGCTGCTGGTACAATTAGAGGGGATTTAAGTTGTAACGACAGAGAAAACTTAATTCATGGTTCTGATGCCGACGATACTGCGGAAGCAGAAATTAAAAGATTTTTTGGTATATAGTTTAAAAATAGAATTGCTACTTGGTGTGGCAATTTTATTTTTTTAAGTTATTAGGCACTTTAAAATTGCATAAAATGTTTTATTAACAATTTGGGGTGCTTATGTTAGAAGATGTTGTTATAAAGTTTTTTGGAGATTTTGGTGTTTGGGTGGTGGTGCTTGTATCATCTATGTTGCCACTTATTGAGTTGCACGGTGCTGTTCCACTTGGAATAGCGCAAGAAATTTGGGGCAGTGGGGCTATGAGTATTGTAGGGGCAAGTTTGGTTGCCTTTATAGGAAGTACTTTGGTTGGAATTTTGCTTATATTACTGCTAACCCCTATATTAAAACTTTTAAAGAAAAACAAAAAACTTGCAAAAATTGCTAATTCTATTGAAAAATTATTTAACGAAAAACTGTGTGGGCTTAAAGGTAGCGAATCTAGAAAAATGTTGCTACTAACACTGCTTATAGCATTGCCAGTGCCTTTGTTTGGAATATGGACAGGTGCAGGAATATTGGTGTTTTTAGGTGTTAAAAAGTGGAAAAGCATACTTTGTTTAACTTTGGGAAATCTTGCATCGGCTGTTTTAATGGCTCTTTTGTGTTGGCTTTTTTACGAACTTATACCATTGTTGCTAATTTGTATGGTAATAATTATAATTTTAATGGCATTGTGGTATGTTTGCCTAGGAATTTATGCACTATGCCACAAACATAAAAAAGTGGTTTAGTTATTTACTTGCATTATTTTTGGTAATTTTGTATAATATATTATCTTAAACTTAAAAGGTGATGTATGGAAAACCAAATAAGAACAAGTTATAAACCAAAAGATTCTTTTTTAATTTACATTTTGGCACTTTGCGTGCCAATAGTTGTTTCGTTGCTGGTTTCGTTGGTTATAAATATGATAACTGGTGGAATTGCGGAAGAATCTAATAAAATTCTTAATATGCCTATTGTGCAAGTTATTTATACGTTAATTTATGCAGGGGCTTTAATTGCGTTATTTTTACTTTACCCTAAAAAACAAAATATAGATTTTAAAAAAGCAACTGGTGTGTTTAATAAAACACATTATTTAAACATTGCAATTTGTATTTGTTTAGGGGCTTGCTTTGTGTATTTGTGTAGTCCAATTATAGAAATTTATACCTATTTAATTTCGTTAATTGGTGTGGTAACACCTACAAGTTTGGCTATACCTATGGATAACTTTTGGTGGTTGTTGCTATCGTTGTTTTTAAGTGGTGTTGTGCCTGCTGTTGTAGAAGAACTTATTTATCGTGGTATGATTTTAAATGGGTTAAGAAAATATGGTATGTGGCCAAGTGTGCTTATTAGTGCAGGTTTGTTTGCACTTATGCACTTAACACTTTACCAACTTCCATACACTTTTGCTTTGGGTATTGTGTTGGGCCTTGTGGTTTATAAAACAAGGGCATTATGGCTTTCTATGCTTATTCACTTTTCTTCAAATGCTGTGGTTTTGGTTTCTATGTATTTACAAAATGGGCAAGAAGTTGTTCCAGCAAATTTAGATGCTTGGTTTGTTGTTATGGCAATAGTTATGGCAATTTTTGCAGTGGCTTTAGTTTTTGGTGCAATTATTTTAATAGATAAATTAGTTAAAAAACAAGCACCAGAAAATATAACTTATACACCACCAACAGAAACAGAAAATAAAGAAGAAAAACCTTTAAGTAAGGCAGAAAAAGTAGATTTAGAAATAAAATTAGAACAAGAAAAATTAGAAAAACAAATTGAAAATAAGCAAACTAAAAAATATTTAATTATAGGAATAGCTTTTGCGGTTATAATGTTAATTATAAATACAGCCGTAGGTATTAACTAACAAAAATATTAATTAAACTAGATTTTTAAAAGGAATGCAATGACTAACAACAAGAAATTTATTATAGAAGACAAGTTTGTATTTTGGACAGGACTTATATATTTTGCGGTAATGCTTTGTTTTGTGGTTTTAAAAATTTTAAACTACAACGGCCTTTTGGCGTGGCTAAAATTTGATTTGGCATATTCGGCTATAATTCAAATAGGAATAATGTTTTTACTGCCACTTTTACTTTACAAATTTTGTTTTAAACAATCGTGGAAAAATACTGCTGAATTTTTTAGTTTTAGAGCAATAAGTTTTAAATCTGTTGTGTATTCAATTTTACTTGGTATTTGTGTTTATATACTTGTGTTCTATACTTCTAATTTATGGACAAGTATTTTAATGTTTTTAGGTTATAACCCATCTAGTTTGGGCAGTAGTAGTTATGCAGATGCAACAATTTGGACTTACTTATTGGCGGTTTTTGCCAGCTGTGTGTTGCCTGGTGTGTGTGAAGAAACATCGCACCGCGGGTTGTTGTTTGGTTCGTTAAAAGATTATGGTGTTAAACGTGCAATTTTAATTTCTGCTTTGTTGTTTGGATTAATGCACTTTAATGTTATTCAGTTTGGATATGCGTTTATTGTTGGTATAATTTTAGCATTTTTAACCGTTACAACAAAAAGTATTTTTCCGGCAATGATTGTGCATTTTATGAACAACTTTATTTCTACAACAACATCTTATGTTGTGGCAAACAACTGGCTTGGTAGTGATATTATAATGGCTATGGATAAGTTTTTTACCGAAGGTAATTTTATAGTAACAGCTTTGGTTAGTATGCTTATTTTGTTTGCTGCAATTTCGCTCGGTAGTTACCTTATAATAAAACTTTTTGGCGAAAGTAAAATTGGGCAGTTTAAAAAGTTTAAACGCAACTTGCAAAAAGAAGTTAAAGGTACACCGCTTGAAGAAGAAATTGACTTTAACAACCCTAAAGAAGTTTTTGCTATTTACCAACAAACATCTATTTTAAATATGCAACAAGAGTTGCAAGAAGAAAAAATAGATATGGTTCATTTAATGAAAAATTTAGAAAACAAAGGTCCAATAGATATTTTACTTGCTGATAGCGTTAAAACAATAAAGCCAGTTCATAAACTAGATAATATATTTATTTACTGTGCAATTTTCCTTGGCGCGGTAGGAACATTTTTATCTTACTTTTGGGGAGTTTTGTAGCAGAATAAAAAATAAAGGCATATATTTCTTAAGGGAATATATGCTTTTTTTTGAAAAAATTGAACAAAATATTAAAGAGTTGGAAAATTTGGGTGCAAAAGTTTTTAGCATAGGTAAATCGGTTTTAAACCGAGATATTTGGTGTTTAAAAATTGGAAGTGGTCAAATAAAAATTATTGCACAATATGCAATTCACGCAAGGGAATATATAACAACATATTTAGCCATTTTGCACGCGCGAAAATTATTAAGTTATAACTTAAATGCCGAAATTTATTTAGTACCGCTTGTAAATCCTGATGGGGCTAGTTTGTGTGTAGATGGTTTGTTTTCGGTACCTTTTAATTATCAATCATATTTGTATAAAATAAATAAAAGTGATGATTTTGGTTTCTGGAAAGCAAATGTTAATGCGGTTGATTTAAATGTAAATTTTGATGCAAAGTGGGCAAGTGGTTGTAAAAATGTATTTAATCCATCAACGGAAAATTTTGTTGGAAAAGTTGCAAACAGCGAACCAGAAGTGCGGGCTTTAATAAATTTTACCCAACAAATTAATCCTAATTTAACATTAAGTTTTCATAGTAAAGGTGAGGTTATTTTTTATGATTTTTATCAAAATTTAAAAGATAAAAAGCGTGATAAAAAAATAGCAAAAATAATTAAAAAAAGCACAGGCTATAAAATTTTGCCATCTGGCAAAAGTGCGGGTGGATATAAAGATTGGTGTATAGAAAAATTAAAAATTCCGGCGTTTACCATAGAAGTTGGTTGTGATAGTTATGCGCACCCAATAGGCAAAGAAAAGTTACCACATATTTGGAAAAAAACAAATAATATTTTTAATGATTTAGTTGATTATTTTAATACTCAAAATTTAAAGTAAATTTTTGTAAAATAAGTTTTAATAAATAATTTTGTAAAGATACATAAAATGTATCTTTTTTATTAAAAAATTATTGCGAAATTGTGTTTATTCTGATAAAATAAACTTATTAATAAATTTATAATTTACTAACAAAAAAATATTGCTTTTAAAAACTATAATTTTAAATTTATTTACATAATGTATTTATACATTTTGGGTTTTAATTCATATAATAGGGGTGGCAATGAACGAGTTAGAAAAGTTTATGAAAATAGCATATTTAGAGGCAGAAAAAGCAAGGCAGGAAGATGAAGTTCCGGTAGGGGCGGTAATTGTACAAGATGGTAAAGTTTTAGCAAAAGGGCATAACAAAAAAAATACAAAACAAAACACTATTTGGCACGCAGAAATGGTTGTTATAGATAAAGCACAAAAAAAATTAAAAAATTGGCATTTAGATGGTTGTGAATTATATGTAACGCTGGAGCCTTGCCCTATGTGTGCAGGGGCTTGCATAAATTCTCGTGTTAAAAAAATTGTTTTTGGTGCATACGACCCTAAAGCAGGTTGTTGTGGCTCGCTTTATAATTTGGCAGAAGATAAAAGGTTTAACCACCGCCCAGAAGTTGTTGGCGGGGTTATGGAAAAACAATGTGCAAACATTTTAACCGAATATTTTAAAACAAAAAGGGGGAATAAAAAATGATAGAAACAGACTGTTTGATTGATGTTGAAAGTTTGATAAAAGAGGTGCAAAAAACAAACGATAACGATGTAGAAGTTATAGTTTTAAAAATACACAATCCAGCATTTTTGGTAGATTATAAAAGTTATGATATTTCTGTTTTTGGTAAAACTTTAACCCAGTGGACAAAACTTGCGTTTGAAAACACCCCAGTTACTGAAGTTGAATGTGAAATGAGTGACGATATATTAACAGTTATAAAACCACATTTGAAAAATAAAAAATGGACAGCGGTTTTTTATGCCGACACACCACTTTTACAACATAAAACATTTTTAAATATATTAGATTGGGTAGAAGCAAAACACCTTAACGTTTTAAAATTAGACCGTGGGTATGTGTTTAACACCGAATTTGTAAAAACGGCAGAAAAAATATATTCGGTTAAAGAACAACACGATTTTGGGAAAGAAGACTTTTTTTGTGTGTTTAACCAACGCCAATTAGCAACTGTTACAACAGCACTTCAAAAACGAATTATTAACTATCATATGCAAAATGGCGTGCAGTTTATAAACCCAGAAAGCACTTTTATAGATGCCGATGTTTCTATAGGTAAAAATTGTATAATTTATCCAAACAACTTTTTACAAGGTCATACAATTTTAGAAGATAATGTAACACTTATGCCAAATAATGTAATTACAAACAGTAAAATTTGTAAAGAAAACAAATTGTGTAATTGTGTTATAGAAGATAGTAAAATAAAACAAAACTCTGCTATTGCACCATTTTCTTGGGTTGTAAAAGTCAGAAAAAAGGAAAAAATATGAAATTAATTTTTGGTTTAGGAAACCCAGAGGCAAAATACGATAACACTCCACATAATGTTGGTTTTGAAACACTAGATTTAGTTGCAAAAGAATTAGGAACAAGTTTTGCAAAACGTAAAATGAATGGGCTTTGTGCCGAAGCTGTTTTTGAAGGCGAAAAAGTGTTTTTGATAAAACCACAAACATATATGAATTTAAGTGGCGAGTGTGTTCAAAAATGGGTTAAAAAATTTAAAGTTCCACTTGCTAATGTTTTGGTTGTGCTAGATGATATAGATATAGAGTTGGGTTCTACCAGATTTAGAGAAAGTGGTTCGGGTGGAACACATAATGGGCTTAAAAATATTGTGGCATTAGTTGGAAATACTGTACCAAGGTTAAAACTTGGGGTGGGACAAGCCCCTAGGGGAATGGACCTTGCGGATTATGTTTTGAAAAAAATAGATGAGCCACAAAAAGCCCCAATAGAAAATGCAAAACAAATGGCTAAAAACCAAGTTATGGAATTTTTAAAAACAGGAACAGTAGAAACAAAAACAGTTCATACAAAATAGGTGAGTGATGAGAGGAATTTTAAACAAACTAGCACCAAACAGTATTTTAAAAAATATTGTTAGTGCACCTAAAACAGATAGTGGCATAACAGTTTTTGGTTTGTCTAAAAAAGAGAAGATTTTTACATCTGCTCTTTTTTGCACGCCTTTACTTTATGTTTGCAACACGGATGAAGATTGCAAAATAGCACAAGAATCTTTTAGCAAATTAGGTAAAAACACTATTGTTATAGATAGTGCCGATTTAGATTTGTGTTATCACAAATTTGAGTTTGGTGGAAAAACATACCAACGTTTGCAAGCGTGTCAAAAACTTTTACATAATAATTTTGATGTTTTGGTTGTGTCGGCAACTGTTTTATTTGAGCCTTTTTACAACAAGCAAAAGTTTTTAGATTCCGAACTTTGTTTTAGTTTAGACCAAGATATAGAAATTGATGTTGTTCAAAAATTGCTTGTAAAAAGTGGTTATATCAAAACTGCTTCGGTAGAAGATAAGGGGCAGTTTGCACAACGTGGTGATGTTGTAGATATTTTTCCAATAAACAGCGAAGTGCCATTTAGATTACACTTTTTTGATACGGTTATAGAAAAAATAACATCATTTAATGTAAAAACACAATATTCAATTGCCCAGCATAATAAAATAGATGTTTGTCCTAATGCTTTTAGTGTTGATAAAGCTAGTGCTGTGATTGAAAAATTAAAAAAAGTTAGTACAGAAGAAAATGCAATTTATGATGCAATAGAATCACTAGAAAACGGCTTTATATATGCTAGTAACTGGGGATTTTATTCGGCATATTTTGAAAAAGGAAATTTATTAGATTATTTACCCAAAAATACAGTTGTTGTGTTTGACGAACCAAAACAATGTTTAGATATTTCTACACAATTTTTAGAAAATGCAAAGCAAAATATAACACAAAATATTAATGTTAATTTTTTGTTTAAAGAGCATTTAAATGTGCCTTATAAATTTGAAGATGTAAAAACAAAATTACAAAATTTTGCACTTGTTTCCTATCAAATGATTACCACTCAAAACAAATGGTTTAACCCAAAACAAGTGTTTTCTATAGATACTATGCCACTGGTAAAAAGTGGCGGAAAATTAGAGTTGTTAACCGATGAAATAAACACTTTAATTAAAAATAATTATTTAGTTTTACTTTGTTGTGGAGATGATGCTTTAGCAACAAGTATTTCAAATAAACTTAAAAATTTAAACATAAAAAATCAAATTTGCAATGTTAATAATGTAAATTATGGTGTTGTAAATGTTGTGCCACAAAGTTGTGAATTGGGTGCTATTTATGTACAAGATAAACTTGCTGTTTTTGGGCGAGAGCAACTAGCGCTTATTAAAAGCAAAAAGCAAAAATCTCAACCAAACGCAAAATTTAGTGAAAAATTTACTGTTCCAGCCACTGGCGAATTAGTTGTTCACGCTGTTCACGGTGTGGGTATATGTGAAGGTGTTACCCAATTATCTTTTAATGGTTATACTCGTGATTATGTAGTTTTAACTTATAAAAACAACGATAAGTTATACGTTCCTACCGAACAAATGGATATGCTTGGTAGATATGTTGGGGCAGAAAAAACACCACCACTTAACCAATTAGGTACAACTCAATTTGAAAAAACAAAAGAACGTGTTAAGGCAAGTGTTAAGGAACTTGCAATAGATTTACTTGCACTAGAAAAGGAACGAAAATCATTAAAAGGTATTGTTCTTAAAAAAGATAAAGAATTACAAGATGAATTTGCTTCTGATTTTCCATTTACAACCACTCCAGACCAACAAAAAGCCATTGATGAAGTGGAAGAAGATTTGGCAAGCGGAAAAATTATGGATAGGCTTGTGGTGGGGGATGTTGGATATGGTAAAACCGAAGTTGCGTTGCGTGGTGCTTTTCAGGCGGTTATGAATGGTAAGCAAGTGGCAATTTTAGCCCCTACAACAGTTTTGTGTGAGCAACATTTTGCGGCATTTTCTTCTCGTATGCAAAGGTTTGGGCTAGTGGTTAAATGTTTAAACCGCTTTAGGTCGGCAAAAGAGCAAAAACAAATTGTTCAGGAATTAAAAGAAGGTAAAGTTAATGTTATTTGTGGAACTCATAGGCTACTTAGTAAAGATGTAGAGTTTTACGATTTAGGTTTACTTATTTTAGATGAAGAACAACGTTTTGGTGTTGCGGATAAAGAAAAGATAAAATTAATAAAGAAAAATGTTCATGTGCTTGCTCTGTCTGCTACTCCTATTCCACGTACTTTGCATATGGCGCTTGTTGGAATACGTGATATTAGTGTAATAGAAACTGCACCTACTCAACGTTTACCTGTTCAAACTATTGTTAGCGAATATTCGCCAGTATTGTTGCAAAACGCTCTTAACAGAGAATTGGATAGGAATGGGCAAGTGCTTATTGTTTATCCTAGGGTAGATAGTATAGATGAGTTTGCTGCAAAAGTAAGTGCTATGTTGCCAGATGGTATAAAACTAGCAGTTGCACATGGCCAGATGGATAAAGATAAACTAGAAAATATTATTTTAAGTGTTTTTGCTGGCGATGTTCAGGTTTTGGTGGCAACCACGCTTATAGAAAATGGTTTAAACTTACCTAACGCAAACACCTTGTTTATAGTAGAAGCCGATAAGTTAGGTTTAAGCCAACTTTATCAATTACGTGGGCGTGTAGGTAGGGCAGATAAACTTGCTTTTGCATATTTAACCTACACAAACGAAAGTAGGCTTAGCGATGCTTCTTATAAAAGGCTTGCTACACTAATGGAATTTACTGCACTTGGTAGTGGTTTTAAAATTGCAATGAGAGATTTAGAAATTCGTGGTGCGGGTAGCCTTTTAGGACGTGAGCAACACGGTCAGATGGAAAAAGTTGGGTATGATATGTACTGCAAACTTTTAGATATGGCTGTGTGTGAATTAAAAGGTATTAAGGTAGAAGAAGCAAAACCAGTAAAACTTGAAGTTGAAATTAATGCAAATATTCCTAAAACTTTGGTAAGTAGTGAAGAAGATAGAATGAATTTATATTCTTTAATTAGTTCTATTAAAACTAATGAAGATTATATAAAAGTGCAAGAGCAAATTGCAGATAGTTGGGGTGTGGTGCCAGAACCAGTTTTGGGGCTTTGTAAAGTGGCTTATTTAAAAAGTCTTTGCGAAAAGCATAAAATTACCCGACTAACATTAAATATAAACAAAGTTGCTTTTGTTTGTGAAAATCAGGATTGTGATGACTTAATAAAACTTACAAAAATTACAAAATTGGCACATTGTATGGTATATCAGAAGAATAATTTGTCAACAATAGACCTTGGATTTAAAAATATTCCTTTATCTAAAAAATGGGATTTGGTGTTTAAAATTTTAGAGCAATAAATTAATTCATTAATTTAAAATTTGTAATTAAAAACTTATTTAAAAAACTTAAGTTAAAATAATTGATTTATTTAGCATTATGGTGTATAATTTAGTATCTAAAAAACTATTATTTGGGGGCTTTTCAAGTGAAATTTTTTAACAAGATGTTTTTATCAATATTCACAGTGTGTATAATGGCGTTCACTTTTGCTGGTTGTTCACTTGTAGAACTTAACACAGAAAAGTATTATCAAGAAAAAGTTGCACTTTACGATAATAAAATTTCTGTTGACACTCGTGAATTATTAAATGGATATTATAACTTTGGTAATGCAAACTATGATGGTTCGGGTGACCCTACTGTGGCTGGGCTAGAATCTACTATAGACCAACTTTTAAATCGTAAGATTTTAATTGATGCTTTAAAAACTGGAAATAAAGATGCAGGTGTTCCAAAAGTTGTGCTTACAACAGCGCAAATAAATACCGCTTGGGACAGTGTGTATGAATATATAAATGGTCAAATTTCTGATATAGAAACTGCTTTAAGAGAAGAAGCTGAAGACCCTTTTGTTACTGGCGAAGATGAAACAGAAACAAAAGAAACATATGAAAACGAATATACTGCATATCAACCAACTTATGAAATTCAAAATGGTGACTTGGTTAAAATAGACCAAACAACTTATATTTATGATGCTGCTAAAAACACAATTACAAAACAAGAAAAAGCAGAAGAAGTTGCAAACTATTCTACCGATATTTACGGTATTTCAGAAACCGAATTAAATGAAAAAACATACCGCCAAAAGGCAGAACTTGCATACAATAACTTCCGTGCAGAATACTGGGAACACACAGATAGCATAGAAGTTGGTGCTTCTACTGCTAAAACTAGTTATAGTGATAAGGCATTTAGTAAATTTATTGAAAACTTAAAAGCAACCGAAAAAGGTATGAATAAAAGTACAATAAAAGAAGAAATATTCTACCGTGAAGTTGAAAGACTTTTTGAAATTTACTACGACAACCAATTTTTATCAGCTTACCAAGAATATTATTCTGCAAATGATGTTATTACAGCCGATATGGTAACTAGTAAATATACAAAACTTGCACAAGCGCAACAAGAAACATATACTGCTAACGAAACTGTGTTTACAGGAGTTATGCAAGGTGGTGCTACTGGGCTTTACTACGAAAACGGTTCTTCAGATTGGTTTAAAGTTTCTCACGTTTTAATTAAATTTGATGATAAACAATCTGCACAATTAACAAACCTTAAAACACAATTAGACAATGGTAAAATTTCAAAAGAAAATTACCTTGCACAAGTAGAAACAATTAAATTAAAAACTATTGCTACAGATAGAGCCACAGGTAAAACATATAGTGTTGACCAAGTTTTACAAAACTTGCAAGACGAACTTTATGGAAAAGACGAATATACAAAAATGGCAATATTTAAAGATTACATTTACCGCTTTAATATGGACGATGGTGTAAACAATGCCGAAACTTGTTATTATATTCCAACTGACAGTGCAAATGACCAAATGGTAAAAGAATTTGCAAACGCATCACGTGAAGCAAGAAAAGGTAGTGTGGGTACAATTTCTGGATTGGTTGAATCTACTTACGGTTACCACATTATAATGTATCTTGGCGAACGTACATCATTGCCAGAAGATGGTACTGTAAGTGTTGTAGAGTTAAGTAATTTCTACTTAAACCCATTAAACAACAAAACAATGCTTGATAAAGTTATAGAACAAATTGCTATATCTAATTACGCATCACACGAAAAATCTTTATTAGCCCAAATAAAATCTGGTAAAGAAACAGTTTATTATAAAGGTGCTTACGAAAAATTATTAGGTTAAAATTATAGTAAGTAACATAAAAACCGCAACATAGTTGCGGTTTTTTGTTATTAAGTGCTATTTTTTATTAATTAATATCTTTAAAGCATCAAATTCTTCTTTAGAAAGTTTGCTGGTTAAATTTAATATTTCCATATCATTTTTATAGTTGTCTAAATTGCCATAAAAAAATTCTTCTGTACTAATTTCCAGAGCTTCTAAAACTTCTAGTAATTTTGGGGTGGATAAAATAATAGAACCGTTTTCTATTTTATAAAAATATGTTTCAGAGTTGCCTAATTTTAAACCAAGTTCTCTTGCTGATAAATTTTTAGAAATTCTTAATAAGGATAGCCTTTCTATAATTTGCTGATAATTCATAATTCACCTCTAATAATATTTTACTTGAAATTAAAAATTATCTATTGTATTATTAGGGTTAATTTTTAATTAAAAATGTTATATTAATATAAATTATTTGTATTATTAGGGAAAATTATGCTATAATATATAATATAAGTAAAAATTATAAAAGAAAAATATTGATTTTTATGGAAAAAATTTATGGAATAAAAAAATAAAAAGCTCGGGTAGAGCTTTTTAAAGTAGTGTTATTCTTCATATTCTAATAGTTCATCTATATAACACCTTAAATAGGTTGCTAAACTTATTAATTTATTTAAAGTGGGTTGTGTTCCGTTTTTCCATCTAGATAGGTTAGTTCTAGAAATTTCTAAATCTTTACATAATTTTACTTGTGATATTTTTGCTGATTGTAATAATTTGTTTAATTTATTGTAAAAATTAAATTGGTTTATTTTGTACTTTTTAAAATTATTTTCTGTTGTATTTCCAATTATATAGTCTATAGACGTGTTTAAATAATTTGCTATTTTTATAATACTGTTTAATGAAGGGGCTGTATCTTTAAAAATATAAAAAGTATTTTTACTAAGAATATTATTGTTTTCTAAATCTTTTATAGTTTTGCCTTTTTCATTCATTACTTCTAAAATCAATTCACTAAAATTCAACATCATTACTCCAAAATGTTAAAACTTAGTTAAATTCTATATAAATTTAATTATATTTACTTGATTTTAGATAAGTTGGTGCAATATAATATTTAAATAAGGAGATAAAAATTATGGAAAGAAAATCTTGTTGTTTGGCGGGTTATTGTAAAAATTATTCAAGTCTACACGAGTTAAAATTAAAGGTTATAGATAAGTTTGCCGAACTTGTTTTAAAAGGGTATAGTGTTTTTTATATATTAGATTATGGTGTGTTTGATAAAGCGTGTATGCTGGCATTAGATAAAATAAAAAAAACTAATAACATAAAAATAGTAAGGGTTTTGGTGTCAAATGTTATTTGGCCAGAATATACCCAAACAGGGAAGTTGATTGACGAATATTATTGCCCTAATAGTTATTATGTAAGCTATTGCTCTGAAAGAACATATTATAGAAATATGTGGGTATTAAATAATTCTGATGTTATTTTGTGTTATTTTGATGATTTTAGTAATGGATATTTTGATTTAATTATGACTGCTCGTGATGAACATAAACCTATAATATACCTTAATTGATTGCATAAATATTTTTGATATGTTAAAATATTTGCAGAGGTAGATTATGAAAATTTTTAATAAAGCGTTTGCAATTTTATTAATGGTTGTTTTTATTTTGCCATTTGCTGGTTGTACTACAAAACCTTTGGAAGCACAAAATATTTTAACAACAGCATGGAACAACACAATAGTTAATAAGGGTAACATAGGTTACTTTATGTTGGTAACTTTTTATGAAGATGGTAAAAAATATACATATAAAGAACGCTATAGTGTTTATAAAAACAATTTAGGCGAAGTGGAAAAAGCAAAAGCTGTTCAGGAAAAAGTTTATGAAAACAATAGTTCTAACGATTATACCTATTATTTTAACAACAACGAAATAACACGTGAAACTATTTATAAAAATGGTAATGATAACCAGGTAGAAAATTATATTGCTAGTTGGGAAGATTATTTGAAACTTACAACACCGCACCCTTTTGTGGAACTTGATTTTGATAATATAGTTAACTATGAATATAATAATAGTGTATTGTTGCTTGTTATTGTAACAGATACCATAGACCATTCGTTTAGTTATGCAGAAAATACCGAGCAAACAATTACAGTTTTTGGCGAGCAGTTTACTATAAAAGATATTAATATTAATGTACGAACAGATGGCGATGAAGAAGATGTTAAGTTAGAGTATATAGAATTAAATGCTCGTATGGCAACAACAGAAACTGAATTTAAAATAAGTTATTATTTAAGTAATTATGAAAATGACGATATGGATATACCAGAAAAAACCACTGCTCCTGTTGTTTATAACGAATAAAATAAAACCAAGCAATGCTTGGTTTTTTTATTAGGAGGGATAATACATATTTAAACTGGTCTCTTATGTATGCTTTACCTTTTATATAAACAACTTGCTCCCTTAAAAGCATGTTATCAATCGGGCAATGAGTTTAAAATGCAAAAGCCCTTTAGTTACCGACAATTCGCATCGTGGGCAACAGATTGCTCGATTGATATTGGGTTTGCATATTTTCTATTCTATTTTAACTGTTTTTTAAAATTTAGTCAATTATAAATACATATAAAAAAATAAAAATATTTTTTTAATTTAATAACCCAAAAATTAAAATTTAATAAAAAAATCACACATAATTACATTTTTTTGTAGTTATGTGTGCATTTTTTGTGTGTTAAGTATAGTTTTTTTTAAATTTTTTTATTTCATAAATTTACGCACTAGTTTTTCTTTACCTTTAGTATATGGCTGATAACGCATTGGTAAATCTAACCAATATTTTTTGTTTACTATACTTTTTATATGTGAAAAAGTGTTAAACCCGTATTTACCGTGATAACTACCCATACCACTTTGGCCAACACCACCAAAGCCCATATTAGATGTGGCAAGGTGAATAATAGTATCGTTTACGCAACCACCACCAAAAGGAACAGTGTGTAAATATTGTTTTATTACTTTTTTATTATTTGCAAAAATATAAAGTGCAAGTGGGTGAGAGTTTTGTTCTATAATTTGTATTGCTTGCTGGTGTGTTTCATAAATAAGCACTGGTAAAATAGGCCCAAAAATTTCTTCTTGCATTACAGGGCTATTTAATGTTATGTCTAATAAAACAGTTGGTTCTATGCGTGCGTTGTTATCATTGTTTCCACCAATTAAAATTTTCTCGCCATTTATAAGATTTTTTAAACGTTCAAAATGTTTTTCATTAATAATTTTACCATAGTCTGGATTTTCTAAAGGGTTTTTGCCAAACTGCTTAATAATTTCTTGTTTAAGAATTGGCAAAAATTGTTCGGCAATATCTTTATGTAATAACAAATAATCCGGAGCAACACAAGTTTGCCCAAGGTTTAAAAATTTACCAAACACCAATCTTCTTGCAGATATTTCTAAATTAGCAGATTTATCTATAATACAAGGGCTTTTTCCGCCTAATTCTAATGTAACTGGTGTTATGTGTTGGGCTGCTTTTTCCAACACTAATTTACCAACATCTTTGCTTCCTGTAAAGAATATATAATCAAATTTTTGGTCTAAAAGTTCTTGGTTTACATCACGCCCGCCTTCTACTACGGCAATATATTCGGGATTAAAATTATTTTCTATAATTTCTTTCATAATTTTGCTAGTATGTTTTGCGTAAGAGCCTGGTTTTAACACAACTGTATTACCTGCGGCAATAGCATCTACAAGTGGTTCAAACGCCAACATAAAAGGGTAGTTCCAAGGGCTTAATATAAGTACATTACCATAAGGTACTTTAATTTGAAAACTTTTAGAAGGGAATTGTGCTAATGGTGTACGTTTGGTTTTAGGTTTTGCTAGTTTTTTAATATGTTTTTTTAAGTAGCTAATTTCACTTAAAGTCATACCAACTTCGCACATATATCCTTCAAAAGCACTTTTGCCAAGGTCTTGCTTTAAGGCTTCCATTATTTTGGGTTCATATTGCTTTATTGCATTTTCTATGGTTTTTAATGTTTGTAATCTGAAATTAATATCTAATGTTTTTCCTGATTTAAAAAATTGTTGTTGAAGTTCTATTATTTGTTTAATATCCATATTTGCTCCTTTACGGGCTTTACGCGCAAACTTTGTTTGCAACGCACGCACGTACGTGCGTTTTTGCAAAGCCTTTTGCTTTGCAAATGCATAAAGCCCAGTTTTATAGGTTAAACTAATTTAATTAATTTAAACTTTAAGTAATATATCAAATTAAAAATGTATTGTCAAACAAACAAAAACTACTAGTATGGTTTAAAGTTTTAAAATTGTTAGAATAATAAAAATAACTTTATCTATTTGATAAAGTTATTTGCTTAATTTATTTTACAACTTTTTTATTCCAAGATTTTTGTTTGCAGTGTGGGCATTTTAAATATCTTGTGCGGTTTATATGTGGTGCCCAAAATACTTGTTTGTAAGTTGGAATATATTTATGATTACATTTTTTGCAAACATAATAACCTGCAACTTGTTCTATTTTTAAGGCAAAACCTATACCAATCATTGCAACTACAGAACCAAATACTATAAGTACAATTTTTATCCAATTTTCCATTTCTATAAATTTGGCTATAAGTGTTAATGAAAGTAAAATAGTTATGGATAAAAAACCTATAACAATTTCCATAGAAAGCAATCTTTTATCGCCATCTTCTTTTATTTTTTGTAAATCCAACAATTTTTCTTCTGCTTTGTTTATATAACTTTCATCAGAAAATCTTTCGCCATTTAATAATTCGTTTAAACTTATTTCAAAAATTTCACATAATTTAGGTAAGCTGTTTGTGTCGGGAATACCATGTCCGTTTTCCCATTTAGAAATAGTTTTTTCGCTAACAAAAAGTTTTTCGGCAAGTTTTGCTTGTGTTAATTTTTTTGCTTTGCGTTCGGCCATTATAAAGTTGCCTATTTTATTATAATCCATTTATACCTCCTTTATATGTAAAATTATAACATATTAAAACTAATAAGTTTATGTTAAAAAATAAAATAAACTCTACAAATATTCCGATTTACTAATTTTGGCATAAAATAATATAAAAAAAGTTAAGAAAATTTAATTTTCTTAACTTTTTTGTTTATTTCAAAAGTTTATATTCTTAAAGCCTATTTTTTGGATTTAGATTTTTTACCACGAATGTTACGTTGTTTTGTTCGTTTAGAGAATAAAATTATAAATTCTATCATAATAGCAATAGCAACAAGAATTATTAATATCCACCACCAACTTATAGCAAGGAAGTCGTTTACAACTATTCTTATACCAATGGTATATTCTGCTAATTGGTCGGTTGAAATTTCTAAATATCCATCACCAATTTCAAATGTTTGCATATTAAATGTTGTAGAGTCGTCGGTTTTGGTGTAAATAGATAAGTTTTCTCGGTTAGGGTCGTTGTTAGTAATTCTTATTTTTATGTTACGGTTAAGTTCTATTTTATTACCGTTTGCATCAGTAAGGGTTACAATATAAATTGCATCTGGCACAACTTTTAACTCGCCAATATATTCTTTCATTTGAACGGCATCTGTTATTTTTGTAACTTGTAATATTGCGCCAACATCAAACCCTTCTGGGTCTATTGCTGTAACATTTTCGCTATATAATCTTATAAACTTAACATCAAATTCTACAAAGTTGTTATTTGTAAATACGTAGTTTGTAGAAGCAGGTAAAAGTGCACTTACTACATATCTTCCACCGCCTGTAATACTATCTACAATTTCTCCATTATGAGTATATTGTAGTGTAGCATCTATAGGATACCCGTCAATTTCACCATCTATAGTGTGTGAAACATAACGTTTAGTGTCGGATTCTAGTAAATTTTGATAGTTAGCAAATGTTATACTAATTTCTCTTGGTTGAACAGTGATAGGAATATCAATTGTTAAACCAACGCACGAAATTGTCATTTTAGTTATTTTTGTATTTAACCAAGTGTTGTCTTTAATTTCGTAAGTGCTTATTGGTTCAATTTTTCCATTGTTGTAAATAGCATTTAACGATAAACCTTCATCTTCAAAATATTCAAATGCTAAATATGTTGTTTTTAAAGGTTGTGTTACAACTTCTACATCAATAATTCTTACTTCTTGGGCAATTAATCTTATTGTACCGTTAAGGCTGTAATAGTTGTTTTGATTTTCAGGAATAAATAACCATTCATATGCTTTTGTTCCTGCTACAAGAACAGTTTCTAGTAGGGTAATAGTTCCTGGTGTATCTCCTTCACTTAATTTAAGCAACGGAGCAGCATCGCCGGCAAATAGGGTTTTACCATCGTAATAAGGATTAACAGTAGGAGTAATTTTTGTAATGTTAAATGTTCTTTCAATAAAGCCTGTGTAGTTGTTTACACCAGCAATTGTTATTACAACCAAACCAACGTCGGTATTATTTGCACCATAAGAAACGGTGTAGTCACCTGAAATCTCTTCAGTTTGTTCTGCAAGTGTTATAACATTTATTCCCATGGTTTGATAGATATCAAATTTTTGTGTAATTGGTTGGCCAGTGTAACTGAAATCTCTAATTGTATTAGATACATAAATATCTGGATCGCTTAAAGATTTAGGAGCAATAACAAAGTCTTTGCTAATAGTACCTGTATAGTTAATACCAGCAGTTACTTTTACGCTAATGGTTCCTGCATTAACAAAGTCAATTGTTCTTTCGCCGTTACGCATATATTCTATGCGGTAATATTGTTGGTCAACAAGATGGGCGCCACAATAAACATCAACTTTTTGAATGTAAGAAAGTTTTTCCATCATATCGTACATTGCGGTACTAACAGGTAGTACAACGTCGGTAATTTCTAGCGGTAAAATATCAAATATAATAGTTCTTGAGCCTATGTAGTTACCTTTACCTGTAATAACAATACTTGCAAGGCCTTTACTTGCACCTATGTTGTTAAAGTATGCAGCAGTATAGTCGGTGTTAAGTTCAAGCATAGTACCTTCACGTATTAAAACAAGTTCTGGTTCTACTGGGCTTCCTGAATAGTAGTATTCCATAAGTTCGGAAACTTCAACTTCGGAAATAGGGCAAGGAACAATACTAAATTTATAAGTAGCTGTTCCTTTATAGTTACCAATTCCTGTAACAGTAAAGCTTGCGTTGTTACTAACGGCAATATTGTTTGCATAACTAACTTCAAAGTCGGTAGAATCAAACAAATTATCGTTTAAATAACTTAATGCAAATTCTGGGTGAATTTCGGCATTTGTAAATGGTTGGTCTGGAATTGGGTTAGGGTTTATAAACAAGTTAATGCTTGGAATACCATCTGTTCCTAAAGTTCTTGGAATAATATTAAAGTTAATATTCATAGCCCCAATATAGTTATGAGAACCTGTAACAATAATGGTTGCAATTCCTGCGTTTGTGTTGTTTATATATGATATTGTATAGTCTTTATCTACACCTTCTTGAAGTGTGTAATTTCCATCTTGAAGTATAAGTTGTGGTGTAAGAGCAGTTCCATTGTATTCTACATCTGCAATAGGCAATGCAAGACCTACATGTAAACTTTTACTTACAATTTCAAACTTAACTTGCTTGCTTCCGGTAAAGTTGTTATTTTTTTCTGGGTTAGCACTAATTGTTACCGAAGCATCTGGACCTTTATTAACATTGTTTTCATAAACAATATCAAAGTTAGAATTATTTAAAGTAAATTCGTGGAATTCCAAGTAAACAGGTGGTTCTATAGGTGAACCAGTATATGAATAGTCAAATCCGTTTTCAAATGTAACGTTTATATAACTATTTATGTCGGCTTGTAAAATATTATATTTTACTTCGTTAGCGGTATATACACCAGTAAAGTTTCCTATACCTTCAATAGTTAAAACAATTTCGTTAGCACTTGTAATATCGTCTGGATATTTTACTATAAATCCTACATTAATTTGTGGTGTAAACACATCAAACCTTGCAACAGGTATAAGTGCTTGTTCTTTACCGTTGTAAACAGTATCTTTAATTGGTTCAAATTCCATTTCGTTTACATCGGCAGGGTTTATTGTAAATGGAACAAGAACAACACCAGTATAACCACCTTTAAATGTAAGCCTAATGCTAGAGCCTTGAAGTGCATCTATGTTGTTTACCCAATCTACATCATAGTTTACTCTTGCTTTTAATTCACGTCCATCTTCTTTAAATGTTAAAACAGGTAAATCAGGAGTAATTGCTCTTCCTGTATAAACATAGGTGTCAATAGGGTCGTAGTTAAATTCGCTAAGGTCGGTAATAATTTTTTGTGTAATTTGGAAGTATTTTGTTACACGACCAGTGTAGTTTCCGTTTAAAGTTGCATCTACTACAATACTAGCCATACCAAGGTTGGTGTTTGCTTTATAACTTACCAAATAATCACGGTCTTCTACAAGTTCCATTCCGTCGTAGTAAACAGATATAGGTGGTGTTATAGGAAGGCCGGTGTAAACTTGGTCATCTGGTTGAGAAACCATATCTTCGGTAAGTTCTTTAGGTTTTATTTCATAATTTTGTTCCAAGTTTCCTTGATAGTTACCTTTAAAGGTGAATTTAATAGTTTTAGTTCCAGCATTTGTTGTGTCGGTTGGATAAGTTACATCATAATCTTTTCCAATAGTTAATTCACGCAAAGTTGTTTCATCTTCCATAAAGCTTACAACAATAGGGAAGGTGTTGTATGGTAAACCATTATAAACAACTTCGCTTTCAATACCAGCAATATTGGTATTTGATTTATTCATAGTTTGTGGAATAATTTCAAATTGTTTAATAATTTTACAAATATAGTTGCCTTGACCTACTATTTGAATTATAACAGTACCAACATCTTTGTTTTGAGATAATGCAATTACATAGTAATCGGTATCTAAAACTAATTCTTGAACAGGTTTTCCTGCGTGTAAAATTTTAAAGTCTTGAACAATAGGTTCGTTTGTAAACACTACTTTTTCATCAAAGTCGTAAATCATATCATCGGTTATAGTGTATTTTTGAATTAAGAATGTTCTTTCTAAAATATCTTTATAGTTGCCAATACCTGTAATGGTTACAACTGCAATTCCTGCGTTTAAGTTGTCTTTATATTCCAATGTAAAGTCTTTTGGTGCTTCGTTTTCGTTGTGTATATCGTTTTTGTAAACCAAATTAATTGGTGTTGCACCATCGCTAGGGGTAAAGGTTATAGTTGGAATAGGTGTGTAAGCCCAACCAGAGTAAGTTACAGCATTTTCTATATCTTTTGCAACAGATATTTTACCATCTTTTAAACTTCTAGGATTAATATTAAATGTTTCAATAATTTCGCCTTGGTAGTTGTTTATACCATTAACAATAATTTCTATATTTTCGGCTGCATTTATGTTAGAGTTTTCTGCTATTGTAACAGTATAATCTTGGTCTTGGATAAGGGCAGTAGAAGTACCAGAAGTATAAACTTTTAATGATGGTACAATTTCGCTACCTGTGTAATCAAAGTTGGTTTTTTCAAGTACAACAGAAGTAATAAGTTTTTGAACAATGTTAAAGGTTTTTGTTACAGGTGGGTTAGAAACTATGTAGTTAGAATTTGCAGGAGTGTAAACAT
Source organism: Clostridia bacterium (assembly GCA_017466005.1). The sequence continues at coordinate 24,622 of JAFTUZ010000105.1, forward strand.
CTACAGTTCCTTCTCCATAGTTTAGGTTTTCACCATATCCAACAGTATAATCTATGTTTAAATCCAATGTAACATCACGGTCGGCATCATAAACAACAATACCTGGTGTTATTTGGCTACCAGTAAATGTCCATTGAGGGGTTTCAGATTCTACTTCAGATAAAACTGTAATCATTTCGGCTGTAAGTTCTTTTTGAACAATACGCCATTCAAACGAAAGTTCATCTTTATAGTTATCTTTAACTTTAATTGTTATTAATGCATTTTCGGTTATACTTGCGTTTGTGTTGTTTTCATATTCAACAGTAAAGTCGGTTCCTATAAGTAGGTAAACGCTGTTATAAGTTAATTTAAAGTCGTTTTTATTCCAGTTTACACTGTCGTTTTGTTCGTAGTTTGTGTGGGTAAGTTCTATTGCCGAACCAGTGTAAGTTTTTGTACCAGTAAATTCGTATAAAATTACGGTTGGTGTGTTAAGGTCGGTTAAACTTTTTGGTACAATCTCAAAGTTTACAGAAATTGTTCCAAAGTAGTTGTTTTGTCCTTCTATATTAATTGTAGCAGTACCAACATTTATGTTGTTAACATAAGTAAGTATATAGTCGGATTTATCAATAACAAGACCATTGTTGGTAAGAATTACATCGCCAGTGTCGGCTGTTGGTCTTATTTCTTTTGTTGTAAATGTTTTATTTGCAATACTATCTACTTTTACTGTGTTATGAGCAATATCTAAAGGATTAATATTAAATGTTATTTCTTTAGAACCAGAGTAGTTACTATCCTCTTTAGCAATAACAGATAATGTAACTTCACCAGCATTTATGTTATCTGTGTAAGAAATTTCAAAATCTTTACCCACAGCAAGAACTGTTTGTGCGCCATTATCACGCAAGAAGTAAACTAACGGGGTTTGTGTTATAGCCGAACCTGTGTAAATTTTATCTACAACATTTTCAATATTTACGGTAGAAATATCACGTTTTGTAATTGTATATGTCTTTTTAACACTTTCGGTGTAATTGTTTTTACCAGTTGCAACAACAGTTGCTGTTCCGGCATTTACATTACTTTCAAATGTTAAAGTATAGTCTTCGTTGTAAGCCAATAGGTAGTTATCTAATACAATTTCTATTTTCTCTGGAATTTTTGCACTACTATCGTAAATAAATTCTTCAGGAGAAATGGTAAATTCTGCTGCACTTATAGATGCTCGTAGAATGTCAAAGTCTTGTGCTGCCAAACCTTCATAGTTGTTAATAAATTCTATATCTATGTGTGCTTTACCAACGTTAGTGTTGTTGCTGTAAGTAAGTTTATAATCTTGGTCTTCTACCAAAACAACATCTTGTTGGTCTTCTTGATGATATTTTAACACCATTGCTTGTTGTTTAATTTCGGTACGATTATAGGTGTAATTATTAACTTGTTCAATAATTAGAGCGGTAGGGTTGGTTGTGAAATTAAATGGTAAAATATCAAAATTAATAATTCTTGTACCAGTTAAGTTGTTTTTACCTGTTATTGTAATTTCAGCAGTACCAACATTTATGTTGTTGCTGTAAGCAATCTCATAGTTATCACTACTTAATGCTTTTTCGTTAAATCTTATTTGCAAGTTTTGTTGTATTTCATATCCACCATTATAATAAACGTGGCTAGCAAGGTTGGCAATATTTACAAGTTCGCCATTTATGTTATAAGGTAATATTTCTATTTCATCAGAAACAGTTCCTGCATAGTTTACATTATTGTATGGTAATGCACTTACTTCTACTTTAATTTTACCAACATTTGTAAGGTCTAGTGCATTAATACTATCTACATGAGTGCCATAAGTATATTCTGTTCCGTTAAATACACCTTGATAGTAGTATATTGCATACTGACCAGTTGTTGGCACAACTTGGTTTTCAGAATCGTAAACAATTATATCAAAGCTGTTGCGTGTGCCAGAGTAGGTAAATTCGGTTTGAGAAATACTTAAATATTCAATAGGTCGTTTTGTAATGTTAAATGTTGTTTTAAAGCTACCTGTGTAGTTACATTCACCAGAAAGGGCTGTAAATGTTATTGTAGGTACATAAGTAGAATTACTAACATTAATGTTGTTTGAGTATTTTATTTCATAATCCAAATCTGGTGTTAAAGTTATAACATAAGGATTACCAGAAGCATCTACATCTGCCAAACTAACAGTAACAGATGGGGTAATTGCTTTACCAGTATAAGTTTGGTCTTCTATTGCAGAAGCGGTTATATTGCTATCGCTTAATGCTTTTTTATTTATTGTAAAGTTTTTAGCAATTGTTCCACTAAAGTTGTTAACACCATCAAAGTAAACAGTTGCAGTACCTGCGTTAACGTTGTTGTCATATCTTACTATAAAGTCGTCTGTTTCAATATCATCTGTGCTAGAAGATAATGGGGTGCCATAATATGTTAAAGCAGGTAAAGGTGTATGTGCCATACCATTATATGTGTATCCGGTTGCCGAGAATTCTCCAACAGTTAATTTACCACTTGTTAAAATTTCGCTTAACAATAATGGGTCTATAACAAATTGTGGTTGTATTGTACCACTAAACTGACCTTTAAGCACAATAGTTACTGTTGCAGCACCTGCGTTTATGTTGTTAGCATAACTATCTATAACATAATCGTTTTCTGCACCTTCAACAAGTGTTTTACCGCTTGCTTTTACAGTAAGTACAACTTTAGGAGACTGTTGCCCACCAGTGTATTTATATCTATAAACTGTTTGGTCACCATAATTTGTTTCTTGGTAAGCATTAACAAAAGCAACAGTTAAGTTTTCATCGGTTAATGCTCGCGGTAATATATTGTAAGTAATGTTACGTGTACCTTCGTAGTTTGTAATACCGTTTATGGTAAAGTTTACTGTTCCTACGGTAGAGTAGAACAATTCACGGTTGGTGTTTAAAATACCATCTGTTCTTGTTGCGTTAACAACATAATCATTATCGTTTAAGCGTATGTAGTATCCACCGTTTTGTGTGTCTTCTATTAAGTTTACACCAGTAATACCTTGTAAGGTTGTTAAAGTGCTACCACTAAAGTATCTTCTTAACTCTACTTCTACAAGGGTGTAGTTACTAATGTCTAGTGGAGCAATTTGTTCGGTTATATAAGTTCTTACACCTTCAATGTTAGTTGTGTAAAGATAAACACTAACATCTCCACCTTGTATAGATTTTGGTTGAATAATATAGTCTAGTTCTAATGTTCCACTAAAGTTTCCAGTTCCTTTAACAAATGTGCGTATAGTACCAGCAGAAGCCCAGTCGTTTTCTATCATATCTTCAAACATATTTGTTGCAGGGTTTTGGCGTTTGTAGTTTGGTAAAATTTCATATGT
>JAFTUZ010000007.1 GCA_017466005.1 Clostridia bacterium
AATAGAAAAAATAGTGAAGGCTGGGTGGTAAGTTTAAGTAAACAAGTACAGCGTGATGTTGCACAGGACAAAATTTTATATTATCTAAATCCTGATTGGATACAAGATATAGTAATGCAGACAGGTAGAAAAGATTCGCCTCGTAGTGGCGTTATTGATTATATTTTGGTAAAAAATGTTTTTGGAAGTTTAAGCAAAATTGCTTTTAAAAGTTGTGACCAAGGAAGAGAAAAATTTCAGGGAACTAGTTTGGATTTTGTATGGTTTGATGAAGAGCCACCGTATGATATATATCTTGAATGCAAAATGCGTGTATTAGATAGGAAAGGAATTGTTTTTGGAACAATGACTCCACTTAAAGGATTAACATGGGTTTATAATGATATTTATTTAAACGAAAAGCAAGATAACGAAATTTGGACTATTCATATGGAATGGGCTGATAACCCTTATTTAGATGAAAATGAAATAAAAGAAATGACAAAGGTTTTATCTAAAGAAGAATTAGATAGTAGAAGATATGGTAAATTTGTTAGTCATGGTGGTATGGTTTATGCCGAGTTTGACCCTTCAGTTCATATAATTGACCCCTTTGATGTGCCTATAGATTGGTACGATAATATTTCTATAGACCCAGGCTTGCATAATCCTTTAAGTGCTCATTGGTACGCGGTAGATTATGATGGCAATATTTATGTAATAGCCGAACATTATGCCTCAAATAAAACAGTGGAAGAACATTCATTAGCAATTAAAGAGATATGTAACAGATTGCATTGGAAAACTACAAATGGTAAAATTTCCGCTTTAATAGATTCGGCTGCTAATCAAAAAACTTTGGCAAGTAGTAAAAGTGTTTCTGAATTGTTTTATGATTATGGAATAAATGTTAATACAAATGTAAATAAAGATTTATTTTCTGGTATTTCTAGAGTTAAAAGTTTACTAAAATCCGCTGATGGTGTTAGTAAACTTTTTATATTTAAAAATTGTATTAATATGATAAGAGAAATTAAAGGTTATTGGTGGGGGAACAACGATGTGCCGGTAAAAAAAGATGACCACGCTTTAGATGAGTTAAGATATTATGTAATGTCTCGCCCTGATGTTCCAAAACTTTTGCAGACCAAAACCAGTATTCAAAAACATAAAGAAAAACTTATTTCAAAGCAGAACTTTTATAAAAACAAATTTAAAAATAAAATTGAACTAATGTTTAAAGGAGATTTTAATGACACAGGATAGTGAAAATCAGAAATTAACAAAAGCGTTATTAAAAAAGGCGATGGGGTATTCGGTAGATGAAATAGTTGAAGAGTATGCTAAAAATGATGATGAAAAACTTATTTTAACTAAACGTAAAGTTACCAAAAAGCATATACCGCCTGATATACCCGCAGCTAGAGCATTATTAGAGTTGTTTTGGGAAGGTGGTGAACTTGAAAAAATTAGTGATGAAGAACTTGAGAAAGAAAAACAGCGTTTATTAGAAATGTTAAAAATTGCAGAAAAAACAGATAAAAATTCTAAAAAAACGTTAAAAAATATATAATTTTATTTAAAATTTGTGTTTTTTATTAAAAAGTTCAGTTTTATTAAGGAAGTTCCAGCAATTAATTTGCTGTTTTAATATTAAATTTAATTAAAAAATTAAGGAGATTTTATGAAAAAGATTAATAAAAAAGAAGACGAAATTGTATCTATGGTTTTAGAAGATTTTAAGAAAAGGCAACAAGAACGTAAACCATTTGAAACACAATGGCAATTAAATTTAAACTTTTTATTGGGAAATCAGTATTGCGAAGTTACACAAAGTGAAATTCAAAACGAAGTAGAAAAAAGATATTACTGGCAAGAAAAAGAAGTATATAATCACATTGCTCCAATTATTGAAAGTAGGATTGCAAAACTTGCAAAAGTAAGACCGAGTATGACTGTTCTTCCTGCAACAGGAGATGAAGATGATTTAAGTAACGCAAAAGTAAGTAAAAATATTTTAAAATCTATTTCTAATAAGTTAGACATAAGTAAATTAGTTGCTCAAGCAACAAGGTGGAGTGAAATTTGCGGAACTGTTTTTTATAAAGTTGTTTGGAATAGTAGTGCGGGTGCTATAGTTGGGCTAACTCCTTTTGGTGAAAATATTTATGAGGGCGATGTAGATGTGATGGTGTGTTCGCCTTTTGAAATTTATCCAGATAGTAATTGTAGTGCTGATGTTAATTACTGTAAAAGTTTAATTCATGCTAAAGCGTTTAGTGTTGATACAATAGAAAAGATGTGGGGCGTAAAACTAGAAGGTGAAGAGTTGGATACATATGCGCTTTCT
>JAFTUZ010000106.1 GCA_017466005.1 Clostridia bacterium
AACAATAAGTTCGGCTGGATATGATTTTTATTCTCCAATTGATGTAACAATTTTACCAAACACAGCCCAAATGATATGGAGTGATATTAAAGCACAATTTAATGCCAATGAAGTTTTGATAACTTGTGTTACTAGTGGAATGGGAAAACGTGGACTTATTTTGGCTAATGGAATTGGGGTTATAGATTGTGATTATTATGGTAATGAAAATAATGATGGTAATATTGGATTTATGTTAAGAAATGTTAGTGATAACACAATAGAAATTAAGGCAGGAGATAAAATAGGGCAGGGGATTTTTACTACATTTTTAACTATTGATGATGAAGAAGAGATTACTAATAAGCGTGTTGGCGGTTTTGGTAGCACGGATAAAAAATAACAATTATGCGTAAAAAGTGTAAAAATATATAAAAAAACACCTATTTTTAGGTGTTTTTTATATATTTATATTTTTTATCTAGACATTTGCACTTTGTCTGTTTTTTCTTATATTATTCAAATTTATTCTAAAGAATTATACAAGTTAAAATTATTTTAAAAGTTTTTTATAAATTAGTCTTCTAAAGGTGCTCCGCAAAAATTACAGGTAGATTTATTGTTAATGTTTTTCCTACCACAATATTTGCAATATTTTTGTTCTGTATAGGTTTTTAACTGATTTTTTAAATTATCCTGTTCTGCTTTTAGGTTGTTAATAATATCATCGTTATTATTTGTATTGATAGTATTAGTTATATTTATGATTGGTGTTTCATTGGAGTTTGTGACAGTTGTTTGAGTGGTGGTTTGCTTGTTTTTTAATTGCTGAGGTTCTGGAGAAGGAGAGAGACATAAGATTAAAATAAATGCAAGAAAAGCTAATATTGCAATAATGATAATATTTAATACAGTATTGTTTTTGGTTAATGTTACAATATTGTTATTGTAGTTGTATGAAATGTTATTAATTGTTTCAAAATTCTCTCCGGTTTCTGAAACTATTTTAATTGTTTTGGTTTCGTTTGGTTGAAGTGAAAATTTTTCAGACTCTAGTACACCTTTTATATTTAAAAAATTTGTTTGCACATCAAAAATTAAAATAATATCATCAAGCGTTTTATTTGTATTGTTTTTAACAACACCTGTAATGGTAGTGGTATAATCAGTTATTAACCATTCTTCAGTTGTTGATGATATAGTAAATTCTTTAGTTATTTTAATTTGAGAATTGTCTTTCCATATTCCAAAATAGGCAAATGTAAGTGTTAAAAACATTAAAATCAAAATAAAACTAACCCAAGTCATGTTAACATTTTTTTTATTTTCCATATATTTTCCTTTGTTTTTGTTTTAATTATAATCTTACAATTGTAAGAAGTCAAGTATTTTTCTTACAAATGTAAAATAATATAGACATATGGAAAATAAATTTAAAACGATATTAAAAGATTTGAGATTAGAAAAAGGGATTGGTCAGGTTGAACTAGCAAATCTTATTGGAGTGAGTAAGGGAATAATTTCATTATGGGAAAATGGTTTAAGGGAACCTAGTTTAAGTTCTTTAATTATATTAGCAAAATATTTTGGTGTTACTATAGATTATTTAGTAGGGCTGGAAAATTAAAAAATAAAAACAAGGTATATTGCCTTGTTTTTTTAATTTATTATTTAGATTTTTTAGTTTGGTCTTTATTATCTTTTGGGTCTTTTAAAGTTTCGGAAAGAGAAGTTAAAAGGCCTGTTATATTTTGAATTTCGCTTGGAACTATAATTTTTGTTGCCTCGCCATCTGCAAGAGTTTTAAGTGCTTCGTAGCCTTGCAAGGTAAGGTATGCTGCATCTGGTCGGCTTTCTACAATTTGTCTGATTGCTTCTGCTTCACCTTCGGCTTCGGTTATTAATGCAATTTTTCTTGCTTCTGCACGCAAAATTTCTGCCTGTTTTTCACCTTCGGCAACTAAAATTTTACTTTTCTTTTCACCTTCGGCACGCAAGATTGCTTCACGGCGTTCTCTTTCGGCACGCATTTGTTTTTCCATTGCTTCTTGAATGTCTTTTGGTGGTAAAATATTTTTAAGTTCTACACGATTAATTTTTATACCCCAAGCATCTGTTGCTTCATCTAAAATTAATCTCATTTTTGAGTTTACAGTATCACGAGATGTAAGTGTTTCATCTAATTCAAGTTCGCCAACAATGTTACGTAAAGTTGTTGCGGTAAGATTTTCAATAGCGCTCATTGGTCTTTCAACACCATAGCGGTAAAGTTTTGGGTCGGTTATCTGAAAGTAAACAACAGTATCTATTTGCATAGTTACGTTATCTTTTGTAATAACTGGTTGTGGTTTAAAGTCTGCCACAATTTCTTTTAAGTTAATAGGTGGGCAAGCACGGTCTATAAATGGCACAATAATATGAATACCAGTATCCATAGTGCGGTGATATTTACCAAGACGTTCTACAATAACTGCAGTAGATTGCCTAACAATTTTTACAGATGCTACAAGAATTATAAATGCAACAACTGCTATTACTGCTACCACAATTGCAAAAATTGCTATTCCTGACATATAAAATACTCCTTTTTAATTATTTTCTTTATTTTAATTTAGTTTTGTAGTTTTTACATATTGTTTTGAGTTTTGTTTTCTATAGGTTTAACAATAACTTTGTTTCCGGAAATTTTTATAACTTCTACCATATTTCCTTCTGTAATTTCTTGGTCATCATTTTCTGTTTTAGCATTCCATATAACGCCATTAATTTTTATTGTTCCCATTTGTTCATTAATTATAGGGGTTAAAAGTTTATAATTTTGCCCAACTAAAGCATCTACATTTGTTTTTACTTTTTCTTTACTAGATAAAAATTTTAAAACCATTTTTCTGAAAGATAACAATAGAACGGTTGAAACAACTATAAACACAATTATTTGAACCCAATATGGTGTAAAAGGTGATAAAATCAAAGCAACTAATGCACCAGCCGAGAACCAAACTGCAACCATATCTACAGAAATAAATTCTAGCAACATTGTTATAACTACAACGCCAAGCCATATCCAAATCCAATAGTCCATTTTATTCTCCTTTAAATTTACATATGTTTTAATTTTTGAAAGTTTGTTAACTTTCATTGTGTATTTATATTAGGCTAAACTGCTATAAATTACTACAAACTTTAGCCGTAGATAATATAACATTAATATTAAATATTTGTCAAGATTTATAAAATAAATAACATACAAATAAACGCTTAATTTTTAAAACAAAACTTGATTTTTGTGTAAAGTTAAGTTATAATTATTTTTACATATAAAATAAAAATAAAAATATGTAAAATTAGGAGTTTTTATGGAATTTTTGCAAGATTTTTCTTTAAGTGAACTTGAAGAAATAGTTGAAAGTTTAAACGAGCCAAAATACCGAGCAAAACAAATTTATCAAAACTTGTATTTAGGTAAAAGTTTGGAAGAAATGACAAATGTACCTAAATCATTAAAAGAAAAGTTGAAAGAAAAATATGGTGATACGCCAATTACTATACATACAACTTTAACTGGTAAAGATGGAACGCAAAAGTTTGTTTATAAACTTTACGATGGTAATTTAATAGAAGGTGTGCTTATGAAATATAAATACGGCAACACCTTATGTGTTTCGTGTCAGGTTGGTTGTAGAATGGGGTGTAAGTTTTGTGCTTCAACCTTAAATGGTTTGGTAAGAAATTTAAGTGCAGGCGAAATTTTGGGGCAAGTTTTGTTGGTTAACAAAATGCTTGGTGGAACAATTAAAGATAGAGAAATTACCAATATAGTTATGATGGGTAGTGGAGAACCGTTGGATAATTATGATAATGTTGTAAAGTTTTTGCATTTGGTTTCTAATAAAGATGGTATAAATATTTCCCCAAGAAATATATCTGTTTCTACTTGTGGGCTTGTGGATAAAATAGATGATTTATCTCATTTAGGTTTACCAATAGTTTTAACAATTTCTTTGCACGCACCTAATGATAAAATAAGAAAGAGTATTATGCCTATTGCAAACAGATATTCTATAAAACAAGTGGTTGGTAGTGCAAAAAGATATGTTAAAGAAACTGGAAGGCGAGTTGTGTTTGAATACGCACTTACAAAAGGTGTGAACGATACAATATCTTGTGCAAGACAACTAGCCGAACTTTTGCGTGGTTTTCAATGTCATGTAAACTTGATTCCTTTAAATGAAGTAGAAGAAAGAGAGTTGGAAACTGTAAGCCATAGCGATGCTATACAGTTTTGTAAGTGGTTAGAAAAGGAAGGAATTTCGGCTACTGTTAGGCGAACAATTGGTGAAGATATAGAAGGTGCTTGTGGGCAGTTAAGAAACAAAATATTAAAAGAAAGTGGTGATTAGTATGAGTAAAAATAATACCACAAACGAAAATTTTAATAAAAAATTAAGTGTAAAAAACATAAGTGAAATTAAACCGCAACTAAAACAAAAAACGGTAAATGAGCAAAAAAACACTAAAAATACGCAAAAAAACGCAAAAAATAGCATAAAAAAGCCAATTTTGAAAACAAAAATAGAAAAATTTGAAAAAATTGAAGAAAATACAAAAACAGAAAATTTAGATAACAAGCCAGCAAAACCATTTAGTTTAAAACAAGAAGCATTGAACAAATTAAACATATTTGGAATTTTGTTTTTAGTAATAATTGCATTAGGTTTAATGTTTTTTAGGTTTTATATATACTCAATAGTTTGCATAATTTTGGCTTATGTTTGGTTTAAAGTTTTTACATATTTTTTAGAAAAATCTAAAAATAATGATAGTAATAATAAAAATAATAAGAAGGATAAATGATGGAAATATTAGCGCCAGCGGGTGATGATAAAAGTTTTTTTGCCGCTATAAACAATGGGGCAAATGCAATATATTTAGGTTTGGGTGATTTTAATGCACGTAGCAAAAGCACCTTTTTTACTACCGGAAACATTGCAGAATATGTAAAAAAAGCACATCTTTTTGGTGTGAGAATTTATTTAACGGTAAATACTTTGCTTAGAAATGCGGAAATAGAAAAGTTCATTAATTTTATAGAATTGTGCGTAAAAGCAAATATAGATGCTTATATTGTGCAAGATTTTGGTATTGCAAAGTTATTAAAAGAAAAGTTTGAAGGAATAGAATTGCATGCAAGTACGCAAATGGGTATTCATAACAAAGACGGAGCATTAATGGCAAAACGTATGGGTTTTAAGCGTGTGGTGTTGTCTAGAGAAACAAAACTTGAAGATATTATAGAAATTAAAAAAACTGGTATAGAAGTAGAATATTTTGTGCAAGGTGCACTTTGTGTTGCTTTTAGTGGAAACTGTTATTTTAGTGCAATGCTTCATAATAAAAGTGGTAATAGGGGGAGTTGCTTGCAATTGTGTAGGCTTCCTTATGTTGCTAAAACTGATGATAAAATAGTAGATAGTAGTTATTTACTTTCTGCAAGGGATTTGTGCTTGATAGAAAACTTACAGATTTTAAAAGATGCTGGTGTAGATAGTTTGAAAATAGAAGGTAGATTAAGACGACCTGGCTATGTTGCTCAAAGTGTTAGCCAATATAGAAATGCTGTGGATAATTTGGGTAAAAAGTTTGATTATGATAAAATAAAAACCGCACTAAAAAAAGCATTTAGCAGAGGGGATTTTAACGAACAAGCGTACTTAAATGCTGGTGTGCCTGATGATGTTATATTTACAAAAGTGCAAAATCATTTAGGTGTTGAAATTGGTAGAGTAGTAAAAGTAGAACTATTTAAAAAATTGGAAAACAGAAAATTATATAGAGTGTTAATTAAATCTAATCATAAAATTGCTGCCAGTGATGGATTGAAGTTTTTAGATGAAAATGACAAAGAGATTGAAAGTATTGGTGTTGGTAATGTTACCGAATTAAAACATAATATATATGAAATATTTACAACTGCCGCTATACCAAATGAAGCAAAAGTTTATTTAACACTGGATAGTATTGCAGAGCAACAACTTTTAGATAAAACTAAAAAATTAGCCTTAAATTTAAATGTTGTTGCAAAAGAAAATATGCCTTTAAAATTAATACTTGAAAGTGGTGAAATTTGTGTGGAATATACTTCAGATAAAATTTGTGAAAAAGCCAAAAATGCACCACTTACAAAACAGGATTTTATTGCTCAATTTTCAAAGTTGGGAGATACTGATTTTGAACTTAAAAATATAGTGATTGAATGTGATAATATTTTTATGCCAAAATCGGTTTTGAATGAAATTAGAAGAAGTGGAATTAGTAAACTTTACGAAAAAATTATTGAAAATTATGAAAAAAACATAAAAATATGCGTAAAAAACGCAATTTTTGAGCAAAAAATGGTCAAAAAACCTAATTTTAACATTTTTGTAGTTAATGAAGATTTTGATATTTCTAAAATAAAAAATGATGATAATTCGGTATTTGTGTTAAGCCCAACAAAGTATAATAAAAGAGTTATAGAAGATTTTAAGGCAAAATTTAGTGCGTTTAAAAACATAAAAATAGGATTAAATTTGCCGGTTGTAGCAAATGGTAAAGACATTAAAATTTTAGACGAAATTGTAAAGCAAAATACCGATTTAATTTTGGTTGCAAATAATATTTATGGGCTAAAATATGCAAATACAAATTTGGTTATTGCAGGGCAAGAAATGAATATTTTTAACCATATATCAGTTAATCATTTAAAAGAGTTGGGGGCTACATATGTTGTTGGTTCTAAAGAAATTGCTTATTCTTCTGGAACTGATAAATTTACATTAAAAGATTATGTGGAGTTTATGCCAGCATATGGAAAAACTGCTTTTATGTATTTATGTCATTGCCCAATAAAAACAGTTTATAAAAACACTTGTAATGATTGTAAATTTACTAATTTAAAATATGTAAACTTAAAAAATGAAGAATTTAAAATAGTGCGTCATCAGTTAAGCCAGTGTTATTTTATATTATTAAGTCATAAAGTTTATGAATTTAAAGATGAAAAATATGGTAATTATTATGAGTTAAATTATTTAACTAATGAAGAACTTGAATCATTTGATTTTTAAATCTGGTACTAAAAATAATAAATTTTATTAAAAAATCAGCATTTTTGCTGGTTTTTTTATTGTTTTTTATATATTTTTTATGCAATTTAACAAATTTTTACTTTTTTGTAGTATTGTAAAATTTTAATAATGTATAACTAAAATTTAAAAATATGCTAAATTTATTGGACTATTTTGATAATTAGAATTATAATAAAAATATTATAAAAGGCAATATTTAAAAAAGGGGAGAAAAATGAGTAATTGTAAAAATTGTAGGCACGGAAAACCAACTATTGTAGAAGCTTTACAACGCCAAATGGATATGGAAGGATTTATATCTAATGAATCTATTGCAAAAATTGCAAACGAATTAAATACATCAGAAAGTGAAGTTTATGGGGTGGCAACATTCTATTCACAATTTTCCTTTACGCCAAAAGCAAAATATAATATTTGTTTGTGTACTGGAACAACGTGTTTTGTTTTGGGAGCAGATAAAATACTTGATGAACTAAAAAACATAACTGGAATAAATGAAAACGAAACAAGTAAAGATGGTAAATGGAATATAAGCACTGCAAGATGTTTGGGGTGTTGTGGGCTTGCGCCTGTAATGACTATTAACGGAAAAGTTTATGGAAATTTAAAAGTTTCTGATATAAAACAAATTTTGGAAGAATGTGAGTAGGTGAGTGTATGGATATTAAAAAGTTAGAACAAATAAAAAAAGAAAGATTACCAATAGTTAATTTTAGGCGTAATTTAGACGAAAAAGAAGTTGATAACTGTAAATACGAAGTTATGGTTTGTGGTTCTACTGGTTGCAGAGCATCTGGAAGTGTAAGTGTTTATGATTTATTTATGCAAAAAATAAAAGAAAAAGGGCTTGGTGATATAAAAATAAATCATGCTGGGTGCTTTGGTTTATGTGCTATGGGGCCTATTGTGATTGTTTATCCGGAAGCAATTTTTTACACAAAAGTAAAAGAAGAAGATGTTGATAAAATTATAGAGCAACATTTAATTAATAATAAACCAGTTGAAGAACTTATTTTTAAAGATGATAATGGTGAATTTTGTTATGATAAAAACAGTGTGCCATTTTATAAGCAACAACATTTTATTGCAAGAATGAATAGCGAATATATTAATCCAGAATGTATAGAAGATTATATTGCACTAGATGGTTATTTTGCGCTTTATAAAGCAGTAACCGAAATGACTTATCAGGAAGTTATAGATGTAGTAAAAAAATCTGGTTTGCGTGGAAGAGGTGGTGCTGGTTTTCCAACGGGGACTAAATGGGAATTAACTAGAAAAAGTGAAGATACTTTAAAATTTGTAATATGTAATGCCGATGAAGGTGACCCAGGCGCATTTATGGATAGAAGTATTATAGAAGCAAACCCACACGCAATAGTAGAAGCTATGGCGATAGCAGGTTATGCAATAGGTGCAAATTTAGGTATAGTGTATATAAGAGCAGAGTATCCTTTGGCTGGCGAAAGAATAAAAAAAGCTATTGATGATGCAAAAAAACTTGGATTACTTGGTAAAAATATTTTTGGTAGCGGTTTTGATTTTGATATTACCATAAAACTTGGGGCGGGTGCTTTTGTTTGTGGGGAAGAAACTGCACTAATTCAGTCTTGCCACGGATATAGGGGCGAGCCAATAAGTAAACCACCATATCCAGCAACAAAAGGTTATCACGAAAAACCAACTAATATTAATAATGTAGAAACTTTTGCAAATATTCCGCACATAATTTTAAAGGGGGCGGATTGGTATAACAGTATTGGAACAGAAACTAGTAAGGGTACAAAAGTTTTTGCACTTTCCGGAAAGGTTAAACATACAGGGCTTGTAGAACTTGCAATGGGTACAACCATAAGAGATATAGTTTTTGGTATCGGCGGAGGAATACCAAACAACAAACAATTTAAAGCTGTTCAAATGGGTGGGCCTAGTGGTGGTTGTATAACTGCTAAAGATTTAGATACTCCAATAGATTACGAAAATTTAAAAAGTTTGGGGTCTATGATGGGCTCGGGCGGTATGATTGTTATGGACGAAGATACTTGTATGGTAGATATTGCAAAGTATTTTTTAGAGTTTTCGGTTGATGAATCGTGCGGGAAATGTACGCCTTGTAGAATAGGGAATAAAAGGCTTTTAGAATTGCTTCAAAAAATTTGTGACGGCAATGGTACTATGGAAGATTTGCAAGAACTAGAAGAACTTGCTAATTATATAAAAGATAATTCGCTTTGTGGGCTTGGGCAATGTTCGCCAAACCCAGTGTTATCTACCTTAAGATATTTTAAAGATGAGTATATTGAACATATAGTTAATAAAAAATGTAGGGCTGGAGTGTGTAAAAACTTGGTAAAATATGAAATTAACAAGCAAAAATGCGTTGGTTGTTCGGCTTGTGCAAGAAAATGTCCAGTTAATTGCATACACGGAGAAATTAAATCTCCTTACGAAATAGACCAAGAAGTGTGCGTAAAATGTGGTTCTTGTTACGCAACTTGTAGATTTGGAGCGGTAGAGAGGAAATAGTATGAATATAACAATTAATGATAAAATATTTGAATGTAAGGCGGGGGAATTGCTGGTAGAAGTGGCAAGAAGAAATGGCATTTATATACCAACTTTATGTTATTTAAAAGATGTATGTCATAATTCTAATTGCCGAATTTGTATGTGTGAGATTAATGGCAAATTAATTCCTGCGTGTTCTTGTAAAGTTACCGAAAATATGGTGGTTTACACCGATAGTGAAAGAGTTAATAAAAGTAGATATAAAACTTTACAGTTAATACTATCAAATCACCATAAATATTGTGAATATTGTGGAAAACAAAATACTTGTACTTTAAAAATGTTGTTTGAAAAATATGATGTAAAGCCATTAAATGGTGCTTATAAGAAAAAAGAATATAAGGTAGATGAATCTTCTCCTTGTATTATAAGAAATAACAATAAATGTGTTTTGTGTGGCAGATGTATGAGTGTTTGCTCAAAAGTTCAAAGTGTTCATGCTTTATGTAAACAGCAACGCGGATTTAATACGTTTATGGGCTGTGCATATAACAACAATATGATAGATAGCCCTTGTATTGGTTGTGGTCAGTGTACTTTAGTTTGCCCAACAGGTGCTTTGCTAGAAAACACCGAAGTAAACAGGGTGAAAATAGCACTTGAAGATAAAAGCAAGTATGTAACTTGTCAGGTTGCGCCTTCGGTGCGTGTTGCTTTGGCGGAAGAGTTTGGCGAGCCTATTGGAACTTTTGATGAAGGTAGATTGGTTACAGCACTTAAAAAATTGGGCTTTAAAAAAGTTTTTGATGTTAATATGGCTGCCGATTTTACAATTTATGAAGAAGCCAACGAATTGTTAGAGCGAATTAATCAAAATAAAAATTTGCCACAATTTAGTTCGTGTTGTCCAGGTTGGTTTCAGTTTTTAGAAAAAAATTATCCAGAATTTAAAGATAATTTATCTACTTGTAAAAGCCCAACCGAAATGCTGGGGGCATTGGTTAAAAATTATTATTCTAAACAAAATAATATAAATCCAGATGATATGGTTGTGGTGGACATAATGCCTTGTACTGCAAAAAAACACGAAAAAGAACGTGCAAAAGATGTTGATAATGCGTTAACTACCAGAGAATTGGCAAAAATGATTAAAGATGCAAACATAGATTATTTAAATTTAGAGCCAAGCAGTTTTGATACACCGCTTAGCGAATATAGTTCGGCAGGGCTTATATTTGGTGTTTCTGGTGGTGTTACCGAAGCGGCATTAAGATTTGCTTGTGAAAAAATTACTGGAAGTTATGAAAGAGTAGATTTTGAAGAAGTAAGAAATGGCGAAGGCATAAAAGAAGTAGATGTAAAATGTGGCGATGTAGTGCTTAAACTTTGCGTAGTTTCGGGGCTTAATAATGCACGTGTTGTTTTAGAAAGTATAAAAAGTGGAGAAAAATTCTATCATTTTGTAGAGGTTATGGCTTGCCCTGGTGGGTGTATAAATGGTGGCGGACAGCCTTTTGTTGACTATGATAAAATATCTGTTGAAAAAGTAAGAAGTTTAAGAGCAAAAGCAATAATTGATGCCGATAAGGGGGCAACTTTACGAGTAAGTTCTCAAAATAAATTTTTACAAGAATTGTATGCAAGTTATTTAAAAGATAGAAAATTGGCACATAAATTGTTTCATTGGAAGCATGATTAGATAAATATAAAAAGCACATAAAAGTTTAGAAAATGCAATTTTATGTGTTTTTTTATTATTTTTTAAAAATTTAGTTTATTTATTGGACTTTTTTTTCAATAAAAACTATAATAAGGGTATAATAAACTGGGAGGTTGTTTATGGATATTCCAATTTTTTGGGCTGTATTTGCTGTTGCAGTTATTTTTGCAGGGCTATTTACAGCAATTCACACCATAAAAATGCCAGTAACAGGTTTTATGTTAAAAGGGCTTTCTACAGTGGCTGTTATTGCTATGGCATTGGTTGGTGCATTTACTAGCGGTATTTTACAAACACCAACAGGTGTTGTAATTATAGTTGGTCTTGTATTCTGTATGTTAGGTGATATTGCTTTAGCATTACACGAATTTGGTCTTTCAGACCCAGAAAGAAAAGATAATATAATTCAATCGGGTATGACATCGTTTGCTTGTGCTCATACAGCATTTAGTGTAGCGTTGTTTATACTTATTGGTCACAACGCATTAGGTATTTTAATGCCAATGTTATTTGGTTTGGTGGTTGCTGTTTGTGTTTACTTTATGGAAAAACCACTTAAACTTACTTATGGAAAATGTAAGGCTCCAGCGGCAATTTACGCATTTTTCCTTGCAATGTCTTTAGGGGCAAGCTTTGCTTTATGTATTGTAAGCGGTTGGGCAATTTCTGCAATTTTACTTTTCGCAGGATTCTTTGTGTTCTTTGCTTCAGACCTTATACTTTCAAAAGCATACTTCGGACAAGAAGAAAATAGAAAACTTTACTACTTTATATATGCGCTTTACTATGCTGCAATAATTTTAATTGGTACTTCTTTATTCTTCTTTGCTTAATGATAAAATTTAAAATAAAAAGGTGTTTTTATGCCAAGACAAGATAAACCAGAAAAAATTGTGATGTTTGCTTATGGAACAAACATTTCTCAAGAACAAATGTTAAACCATTGTGAAAATGCTGTGCTTTTAGGTTACGGTACTTTGCCTAATTATCAGTTAAAATTCCAAGGTTTTAGAAAGCATGCTATTGCTAATTTGGAAAAAAAGCGTGGTGCAGAAATTCCTGTGGCTGTTTATGAATTAGAGCCAGAGGGTAGGTTTACTATTGATAACTATGAAAAATTTCCATACAACTACGCTAAAAAGAAAGTTGTTGCTATGCTTAACGGAGAAAAGAAAAAAGGCTTTATTTATATATTAAAGAAAAAGCTTGAACCTGGTGTGCCAAGCGAAGCATATATGAATGCATTAAGGGCTGCATATTGGGAAGCCGATATGGACCAAATATATATAGATAATGCTTTAAAAGAAGTGGAAGATAATAATGGCAAATAAACCAGTATTTCCAGATTATGAAAATTGCTGTGTTAACATTTTAAGTTCGGTTGCCAAAAAGTTTGGTGTAAAAACTGGACATAGCACAAATAAATTGCTAGATAAGCAATTACGCAAAAATTATAAAAATATTGTTATAATATTGTTGGACGGAATGGGGAAACATATTTTAGAACGTAACTTACCCAGTTCGTCCTTTTTGCGTTCTAATTTTATACAAGAAATTTCTTCAGTTTTTCCAAGCACAACCACAGCGGGAACAATGAGTTTTAAAACCGGCCTTACACCACTAGAACATGGTTGGTTATCGTTGTTTTTGTATTTTAAAGAAGTGGGCGAAGCGGTTAATTTGTATTTAAACACAAACGCATATTCTCGTAAGCCAGTGGTTCAACAACACGTTGCTCAAACCATTTTACCTTATAATAATATCTTATCACAAATAGAAGAAAAGCAAAAAGGCAAAGTTAGGGCTTATTCTATTTGTACAATGGAATCTAGAGATATGTATGGTATATCTCAAATAACATACGATTCGTTTGGCGAAATGTGTGAACTTATAAAAACTTTATGTTCAACCGAAGAGCAAAAGGTTATTTATGCGTACCATCCAAATCCAGATAATATGATGCACAAGTTTGGGCCATACAGCAAGCAAGTGGTAGAAGAACTGCTGAATATAGATGCCGAACTTTCGTGTTTGTGTGATAATTGTGAAGATACTTTATTTATAATTTCTGCCGACCATGGGCAAACAGAAGTTAATGAAGTTGTAGATATTGCCGATTATCCAGATATTTTAAGAACAATGCTTATGCCACCAACTGGTGGGCCAAGAGCTGCAAACTTTTTTATAAAAAGTGAAAAACATAAAGAGTTTGAAAAATTAATTAAAAAGCATTTTGGAGATAAATTTTTGCTTTTTACTAAAAAACAAGTGCTGGAAAATAAAATGTTTGGGGTAGGTAAACCGCACAATAAAATAGATGACTTTTTGGGCGATTATTGGCTTGTTAGTATAGATAATGCAAATATAGTTTGTTCTACATTA
>JAFTUZ010000107.1 GCA_017466005.1 Clostridia bacterium
TTCAACTAATGTTTTATGAGGTTAAAATGGACATTTCTTCCTATTTATTATCTATTGCTGGGGTGGCTATATTAGGCGTTTTAGTTGATTTAATTTTACCTAGTGGTAGTGTTAGCAAGTATATAAAAGGTGTTTTTGCTTTAATTTTGGTGTTTGTAATTATAAGCCCATTACCAAAACTTATAAATAAAGATTGGGATATTAGCAATGTTTTTCAAACGTCTTCCGCTGAAGTTGATGAAAAATATTTAAATAATTTAAAAAATCAGCAAGTTGATAAGTTGGTGTCTGATTTAAAAATATTTTTAAGTGATGCTGGTTTTGATGGTGTTGATATATTAATTGAAACAGATAAAAGCAGTTATAATCTAAAAATTAATTATATTTTTGTCGATTTACAAAATTTAGTTCTTAATAAAAATAACCAGCATATAAATTATTATACGGCAATAACAAAACTGCTTTGTGAACAGTGTAATATTAAGGAGGAGCAGGTGATATTTAATGGCTGAAAAGAAATCTGGTGTGTTATCTAAAATAAAATTGCTTGAAAAATTAAAAAAAGTAAAGCATATAGAAATTATTGCTGTTGCTGTTTTGGCTGTACTTATAATGCTTGTTTGGTTTATAGATTGGGGAAGTACGAGTAATAAAACCAATAATCAAGTAGTAAGTTCATCAAATTCTGTTACTGATTATGCCAAAGAATTGGAAAGGCGCTTGGAAGAGGCTTTAAGCGATATTGATGGTGCTGGCAAAATAACAGTAATGATAACGCTAGATGGTGCAAAAGAGGTGATACTTGCATCTTCAACCGACGAAAAAAAGAGTTCTACAACTACAACTTCTAGTGGGGGCACTATTAACGATACTGAAACTTTAACATCTAATTCGGAACCTATAATAATAACCGAAAATGGTACATCTTCTCCTATAATATTAAAGGAAATTATGCCACCAATTAAGGGAGTTGTTGTAATTGCTGAAGGTGCCGGAAATGTAAGGGTTAAATTAGATTTGTTAAAAGCTGTTCAGGCATTGCTTTCGGTGTCGTCTAATCAAGTGGAAATTTTTAAAGGTAATAATTAAAAAGGAGATATTAAAATGATTACAAAGAAAAAGAAAATTATAGTTTTAAGTGTTATGGCTTTGTTATTGGTTGCAACAGGATTTTTAAATTTAACTTTAAATAATCAAGTAACAATTCAAGCATCTAATCAGGAAAGTACTAATTTAGGTTTTTTTGCTAGTTATAGAGCCGACCGTGATACCGCTAGAAATCAACAAATGATTTACTACAACTCTATTGCCGAAAGTGCAAGTGCTAGTGCCGAAGACAAAGCAGAAGCTTTGGAAAACATTAATGAATTGGCTGCAATTGTAAAAAAAGAATTATATTTAGAAGGTAGTATTTTAGCAAAAGGTTTTGAAGATGTAGTTGTTTCGTTTACAGATAATTTTGTTAATGTAATGGTAAAATCGGCAGAATTACAAGAATCTGAAGTGGCTCAAATAGTGGAAATTGTTCAAGAACAAACACAGAAATCTATTGATAATATAAAAATAATCCCTATTGAATAGTTGCTAAAAATAAAAAATTGTGATAAACTAATCCTATAAATTTA
This sequence comes from Clostridia bacterium, assembly GCA_017466005.1. The sequence continues at coordinate 1,626 of JAFTUZ010000107.1, forward strand.
TTTGGGGTGGTTTATATGGCATTGAATGAAGCGGAAAACAGCAAAGGTTTAGTAACATATAACAAAAACATATTGCTATCTATTATAAACCTTGCTGCTAAAGAAATAAGTGGTGTTGCATCTCTTTGTTCTAATTTTAGTGGTAGTTCGTTAAAAAAATTATTTTCTAATAATTATTATGAAGGGGTTAAACTTACACATACAAAAGATGGTTTGATTATAGATGTTTATATAAATGTTTATTCAAATTACAACGTTGCAGATGTTGCTTTTCGTGTTCAAGAAAACATAAAAAGTGGTATTGTTTCAATGGTTAATATAAATGTACACCAAATTAATGTGCGAGTTATGGGCGTTGAATTTAACAATGCAGAAAAAAAATAATAAAACCTCTTTAAGAGGTTTTTTGTGTTATAAGGAGATAAAATTATGAGTAGAAGAAATTCAAGAGAATTAGTTTTTAAAATGCTTTTTCCAATTAATTTTAAAATAGAAGAAGAATGCAAGGTAGAACTTGAACAAGAATTAGAAAGTGTTTTTGAAAATGAGGTTTTGTCTGAAGAAGACAAACAATATATTATGGTAAAATATAATGGCATTTTATCACACAAAGAAGAATTGTTTAAAATTATAGAGCCTAAATTAAATGGATTTAGTATAGATAAAGTATTTAAACCAGATTTAGTTGCTTTGCTTATTGCAGTTTATGAAATTAAATACGAGGAAGATATTCCTGCAAAAGTTTCTGTTAACGAAGCTTTGGAACTTTGTAAAAAATATTCAACAGATAAAAGTGCGGGGTTTGTAAATGGTGTTTTGGCATCTATTTTAAAGGAAATAAATAATGGATAATGTTATAAGTGTTAGCCAGTTTTCTGTTTATGTAAAGCAAATATTTGAACATGAAGAACTATTGCACGATATTTTAATTTTTGGTGAAGTTTCGGGGTTTAATGTTTCCAGAGGTATTGCTTATTTTAATATAAAAGATGAAGATGCTTTACTTGCTTGTGTAAAGTTTGGTGTAACAGGGCTAGATTATTTACCAAAAGATGGTGAAATGGTGTTAGTTCGTGGTTCGCCCAATTATTATATTAAAGGTGGGCGTTTTTCGTTTAATGTAACCAAAATAGAACCATATGGCAAAGGTCTTTTGTATCAGCAATTTTTAGAAATGAAAGAAAAGCTTGAAAAGGCTGGACTTTTTGATGAAAAAAATAAAAAGCCTTTACCTTTAAACATAAAGAAAATAGGGGTTGTAACCGCTAGCACTGGGGCAGTTATACATGATATTATGGATATAACTGGCAGGCGTAATCCTTTGTTAGATATATTGTTGTATCCTGCAAAAGTACAAGGGGTAGGAGCGGAAGAAACCATTGCTAAAGGTGTTAGTGTTTTAGACAAAACAGATGTAGATGTTATTATTGTTGCTAGAGGTGGTGGCTCGATAGAAGATTTAAGCTGTTTTAACACCGAAGTTTTAGCGTATGCAATATATAATGCTAATAAGCCAGTTATAAGTGCTGTTGGTCATGAAACAGACTATACAATATGTGATTTAGTGGCAGATATAAGAGCGCCAACGCCTTCTGCGGCTGCCGAACTTGTTTCGGTAGATATGGGTGCTTTGATGGATAGAATGAATTTATCTATGCGTAAATTAAGTGTATCTATTAATAATAAAATAGAAGATAATTTATTGGTGGTATCTGATTTTTTTGATGATATAATATCTAGTACTAATAACATAATAAACAACAAA
>JAFTUZ010000108.1 GCA_017466005.1 Clostridia bacterium
TCGCCATTTAATGGTCAAACAACTGGCGATTATGTGTTAGAAATTAATCCTTACACACCGCAAGACCGCTCTAGCGCAAGCGGATTTAAAAATGATAGCGATTATTTGGTTATAGATGGCTTTGCTTCGGGCTGGGGTGTGGTGCAAGAGCCTTGTACACCAGTTTTAAATGATACAACTGGTGAATACGAGTGTAAAACAAATCATACTTATTCCACTCAAATTAATAAAAATCACTGTTGGCTTTTAAACCTTAACAGCCAAACTTTTACTAATGCGCAAGATTATTTACAAACATACTTAAACAACTATTCAACTTTTATTCAACTACGCATTATGCAAATTGTTTTAGATGAGCCAAGAACTTCTTATGTAAACTTTTCACCAACCACAGCCCAAGAAGATATGAAACTTTATGCGCAAAAATTTGACCAGTTAGGATTAAATTTTACTAACGAGCAAAAAGAAGAAATAAGAGATTTTATTTTAGAAGAAGTAATAGGCTACACTGCAATTAATTATGCAAAACAACAAAAAAGTTTTACAGAGCCTACTTTTGTTGCAAGTTATACATACACCGACAACACTGACCCTAGTAATCCAACACAACAAACTATTGATGTTACACACTATGCCGATGTAAACAATAACGGCGTAGGTGCCGAAACAATTACAAACCCTCAAATGTATGTTACAAATTACGAGCAAGCGTTAGATACAATTTTATACGAATTGTATGAAAAAATTGAAGAGTTTGTAGATTTTTACGCACTAGAAATTATAGACATAAACTCTGAAAAATTTTTCCAAATTGGAGAAGTTAATGCCGAAGATGAAAATATGAAATTGCAAAATATAGATATGGCAGAGTACAAAAGTGTTATATTTTTAGGCGAAGAAATTCAGGCTTTTAATATGGTTTACTTTATGTTTTCTAGTGAAAAAGATATGGTTATGGATATATATTTAAATATTTCCGACGGTAATTCGCAAGTGTTAAAAGCCATTGGTGCGGTTAATGTAAATTCGGAATATGGTTTTGATTATTATGAAGAAAATGACGAGTATGCCGATTTTAACTACCTAACAGCAACCGACGAAGAAGTAAAAGAAAAAGACTTAAACGATATGTTTAACACCGAGCAAGTACACAACTATACTTTTTGTATGCTAGAATATTTGTTTGATGAAGATGAAATGGAAATTTTGCAAAACACCTTTGAAACATCTGAAATTTATAGTGCTTTAAAATATGAAGAAGCAGATTCAAGAAAGGGTTATCATACCAACAGTAAAGATAATACAACGGTTTCGCCATCTGAAAAAATAGATAATCAGATGTATCAAAAAACTACCTATAAAAATGAAGAAACAAATGGAGAAAAAGAGTTGATTTGTGCAAACTCTAATTCCACAGCCAATTGCTTTGTAGAAATTATTTTTGATGTAAGAAAAACAAACGAGTTAGAGCAATATCCGTTTAATTTTGCTGTTGCTTTAATGTAAATTTTGTTAAATTTTGTAATATTTTACTGATTTTTTTAAATATTTTTGTGTTTTTTTGTAAGATTGTGCAAAAATAACTTTACAACCTAATTTTGATTTGGTAAAATCTAAATAATATTAAAA
>JAFTUZ010000109.1 GCA_017466005.1 Clostridia bacterium
AAAGGTTGGAGTATATTACAACAATGGAATATATTCATAAGTTTGCAAAAAAAGGTTGCAAAATTTTAGAAATTGGTGCTGGTACTGGCGTTTATTCTATAAAACTTGCAAAAGAAGGATATGATGTAACCGCTGTTGAACTTGTGGAAAGTAATTTACAGATTATGAAACAAAATTCTAAAGGTATAAATAATATTAAATGCTTGCAAGGCGATGTTCTTGATTTATCTAAATTTAAAGATTGTGAATTTGATATTGTATTAAATCTTGGTCCAATGTATCATTTATACACTCAAAAAGACAGAGATTTAGCAATAAAAGAAAGTTTAAGGGTATGTAAGAAAAATGGAATTTGTATGTTTGCGTACATAACACAAAGTTCTACCGTTTGGTATGTGGGTGTAAAAAAGAATAATATGGAAAGCGTTGAACAGAATTTGAATAAAAATGGTAAATTAAAAAATGCTCCAGAACTATTATTTGCTTTATATGATATAGAAGAATTTGATAAGCAATTTGTAAAAAGCAATACAAAACATTTACATACAGTGGCAACAGATAGTATAGCACCATTATTAAGTGATAGATTTGATAGTATAAGTGACGAAAATTATGCTAGTTTTGTAAAATGGCACTTAAAAACTTGCGAAAATAAAGATTTACTAGGATTATCTTGCCATAATCTATATATATGTAAAAAGTTATAAACGGCAAGTTTTAGCAATTAATAAAAAGTTTTAAAAATGATAGGGGAATATCCTATTATTTTTTTATGGACAAGCAATTTTTTGCCCTTTAAATCATATTTTATTGAATATTAAAAGGGGGGGCAAACTTAATGATAATAGAAAGTTTTATCACCTTTATGAATAAAATTATGCTGTTTTCTTCTTATGTAGATAATGTGTCTTGTTTTCCAAAGCCTTTAAGTGCAGAAGAAGAAAAAGAGTGTATAGAAAAGTATAAGGCTGGCGATTTAGGTGCTAAAGATAAGTTGATTAGCCATAATTTAAGATTGGTGGCACACATAGTTAAAAAATATAGTAACAGCACAAAAGATGCTGATGATTTAATATCTGTTGGCGCAATAGGGCTTATAAAGGCTATAAACACATACTCACCACAAAAAGGTACACAATTATCTACGTATGCGGCAAGGTGTATAGAAAATGAAATTTTAATGTTGTTTAGAGTTAATAAAAAGCATCAAGGCTCTATTTCGTTAGATGAAACTTTAAGTGTAGAAAAAGATGGTAATGATATTACGCTTTCAGACTTGGTAACCGATGTAGAGCCAGATGTTATGGAACAAGTTGAAACTAATATATTAACAGAAAAGTTGCTTGAACTAATAAAATCTTCATTATCAGCAAGGGAATATAAAATATTGTCTTTGCGTTATGGTATAGGTGGTACAATTCCATACACCCAGCGAGAAGTGGCAAAAAAATTAGGAATTTCTCGTTCTTATATATCTAGATTAGAAAAGAAAGCGCTTTTAACGGTAAGGGAAAAAATAAACGAACAGAAGCTATTTTTTTAATAAAATAATATTTATATTTAAGCAATTTTAACATAAGATAAGTATGTGTAAATTTATTTAAAATGGGTATTGACAAATTTACACTTTTTTGCTATAATAACAATGTAGCTAGTTAGACGGTCGAATTTTTCGCAAGAAAAATTAGGAAAGTCCGAGCACAACAGGGCAGGGTGCAAGATAACGTCTTGTGGAGGTGACTCCAAGGATAGTGCAACAGAAATGAACCGCTGTGTTATTTGTCTATTTTTGTGTTTTTTGATAATGGTTTATCAATCTTTATCTTACCTCCTATTTTTTCACAAAAACCAACACAGTAAGGGTGGAAAGGTGGTGTAAGAGACCACCGGAACCAAGGAGACTTGGTTTGCTCTGTAAACCCCACCTTGTGCAAGATAAGGAAGCCTAACGAGTTGCCCGCTCGCTTCCGACATGCATCGCTTGAGCATATTGGCAACAATATGCCTAGATAGATGACCGTCCCAGACAGAACTCGGCTTATAGACTAGGCTACCCTATAAGAGTCAAGATTTCCCGCTTGGCTCTTTTTTTGTTTTATAAATAATTTTTTGGCAAAAATATTTGCTATGATATCTATATTATTTTTAAGTGGTGCGGTTTTAATATTGTGGATTTGGTTAATTAGTTTTAATTTAAAACACAAGCCTAAAATATATAAAAATTATAAAAATTTAAAACCTAAAGTTATAAATAGTTTGAGTAGAAGAATGTTACTTTTTACAAACACTAACTTTAATTTTTACTTATTTAATAGGTTGGGGTTGGTTATAAAAACTAAACAAAACCAACAGTTAAGAATGTATTTTTGTGATGATAATTTTAGCTTACAAGAACCTTTTGAGTATTATATTACAAATTATGTATTATGCACAAAACATAGCATTAAAAACACCAAACTATTCGTAAAATGGGGAATAAATAGTTTATTAGTTCAGTATTATGCGTTGCATACTACCTATATAAATTTAAAAATTGATAGGCAAAATGTTAATTATTATTTGTTGGAAAATAAAATTAAGTTTGTGTTTAATAATATTTTTTTTGAGTTAGAAATAAACAATGAATTTAAAATATTACAACATAAAGATTTTTTGATTTTAAAATTAAAACTTTATTCGGGTAGTAATAATTTTGAAATAAAATTTAGTAAAATTAATGGAAATAAATTAATGTTAAAACAATTAATAAATAAAGAAAAAAAGTTATGGGCATATTGTGATATTAAAAAATTTGATAATAAGCCGAATTTTAAAAACTTAAAATCAAAGGAAAATTTGCAAACTAAATATGCTATGCAATGTATAGAAAAATGTTGTAACCAATATAGCCTAATTACAGAAGATATCTTTTTAAAATCTATGGATTTTGTTAATTATAAATTAACTATTAAAAATAGTGTGATTATAAATTTATCAAAATTAGGTTTTAGCAAGTTTTGTAGTTGTACTATAAAAAAGGATTATATCTATTTAAAAGATGTGCTAACTGGAAATTTTGCAAAAATTAAAATTGTAGGTGAATATAATGCTTGCAAACTTAATTGCTTTTGGGGATATATGTGTTTGGTGGTAAAAACACAAAATTTATGTGTTTTAGAGTATATGCCTTTTGAACTTGATTTTGTTAATTTAGTTGCCAAAACAACTATAAAAACTAATAGCGTTAGTTGGTATAATAAAATAAATATAAATGAAAGTGTTTTGTATAATACGGTATTTTGTAATTTAAATAGATTTATTTTAATGGGACAAGTAAATAATATAGATAAAATATTAAAAAATTTAATATTAGAAAATTTAAATCCTAAAAACCAGTTTGAAATACTTAATTGTATATTATCTTTAATAAAAGTAACAGAAAATGCTAGTTTATTAAATAACACCCGTATATCTAAATTATTAATTAAAAACTTGCTTGGTATTAAAAGTTTAGATTATAAAACTTATTGTTATATTAAAAAAATAATGCCTTTTTTAAAAAATGTAAAAATAAAAAAACATTATTTTAATTTATTAAATAGCAAACTTGAATTAAAAAATGAATGTTTTGAATATTGGTTTGTAGAATTTTTTGGCATAAATTTGCTAGATAATGGTTTGCGTTTTATGCCTAATGGAGAAATAAATAATTTAGAACTTAAGTTTTTGTTAAAAAACTCTAATATAAATATTGTTTTAGATAATGGTAGAAATGTTGTACTTAATGATGTAAAAATGTTAGGTTTTAACTATTTTGTATTAGAGCCTAATATGAATATTGTATATAATTAAGAAAAAGTTTGATTATTTTTAAAAATGTGATATAATAGAAAAACTAAAAGGAAAAAGAAGATGGATTTATTTTCAGGGAACACTAAAAAAAATGCGCCATTAGCAGAAAGAATGCGACCAGAAACACTAGATGAATTTATTGGCCAAGAGCATATAGTTTATAAAGATAGTTTATTATCAAGAGCAATTAAAACTGATATGCTGGGTAGTTGTATATTTTGGGGGCCACCGGGAACAGGTAAAACAACACTTGCTAATATTATAAGTAATACCTCTAATTGCCAGAGTGTAAAACTTAATGCAGTTTCTAGTGGGGTTGCCGATGCTAAACAAGTAATAGAAAAAGCAATGGCAGATTTTCAACTTTATGGTAGAAAAACATATTTACTTTTAGACGAATGTCATAGGTGGAATAAAGCACAAAGTGATTCTGTTTTATCAGCAATAGAAGAAGGTTGTATTATTTTTATAGGTTCTACAACCGAAAATCCTTTTGTTAATATGACACGTGCTATTGTATCTAGGTGCCGAGTGTTTGAATTTAAGGCATTAAAAGATAAAGATATAGCAAACGCGTTAGAACGTGCGGTTTTGTCGGAAAAAGGTTTGGGTAAATTACCAGTTGTTTTAAAATAAGAGGCAAAAGAGCATTATGTTTGGGCAAGTGCAGGAGATTTGCGAACGGCCCTTAACGCATTAGAGTTGGCTGTAAGAACAACACCTATGGATAAAAAGGGTAATATTGTAATAGATAAAACTGTTGCAGAACAATCTATACAATCTAAAGCAATGAGTATAGATGAAGAAATGTATTATGATATGTTAAGTGCTTTTTGTAAAAGTTTGCGTGGTAGTGATGCCGAGGCGGCACTTTATTGGGCAAATAGGCTTATGGAAGCAGGGTGCGACCCTTTGCTTATATCTCGCAGATTAATGGCACACGCTAGCGAAGATGTTGGTATGGCAGATAGTAATGCTTTGCTTTTATCTGTTTGTGCACACATAGCATTAAAAAATATGGGATTGCCAGAGGGTAATATTCCTTTAACACACGCAATAATATATGTGTGTGAAGCACCAAAATCTAATAGTGTTGTTAATGCGATGTACGCAGCACAAGATGATGTTAGAAATGTAAAGGCCGATGCTGTACCTAATCATTTAAAAAACCACCCAACATCAGATAAAAAGCAACCTTATAAATATCCACATAATTATGGCGGGTATGTAAAACAACAATATATGCCAAACGAATTAAAAGACCGTGTTTATTATGTTCCAAGTGAGAATGGTAAAGAAAAGGGCTTGATTAGAAAAAAATTTAAATAATTTGCTTGTCAGTTTTTATGTTGTTATTGTATAATACTAATATCATTATAAAGGAGAAGATTTATGGAAATTAAAAAATTAGATGCTTTAAAAGGTACACAAACAGAAAAAAATTTAATGGAAGCATTTGCTGGTGAAAGTCAGGCACGTAACAAATATGATTATTTTGCTAGTGTTGCTAAAAAAGAAGGTTATGAACAAATTAGCCGTATTTTTAGTGAAACTGCTTTAAACGAAAAAGAACACGCTAAAATGTGGTTTAAATTATATCATGGATTAGGAACAACTGCAGAATGTTTGCAATGGGCTGCTGAAGGCGAAAATTATGAGTGGACTGATATGTATGCAGGTTTTGCTGAAACTGCTGACAAAGAAGGTTTTCCAGAAATCGCTGCACTTTTCCGTGGTGTTGCTAAAATAGAAAAAGAACACGAACAAAGATATAAAGACTTGCTTGAAAATATTAAACAAAACAAAGTGTTTGAAAAAGATGAGCCTGTAGAATGGATTTGTTTAAACTGCGGAAACCGTATTGTTTCTAAAGTTGCACCAGAAATTTGTCCGGTTTGTGCACACCCTAAAAGTTATTTTGCTTTGTCTAAAAAAGATTATTAATAATAAAAAATTACCCGCCTATATAGGTGGGTTTTTTTATTAAAAAAGGTTGTCAAGTTTTTAAAATTGTGCTAATATAAGTTTGGTATTTTAATGCTAGTTTTACATAAAAATTATTTTGTGTATATGCTTAAAATAATATTTATTTGCGAGGTAATTATGGTTACACATTATGATTCAAAAAGATACTATAAAAATGCACTAGATAGGTTGTATAATTTAAACGATTATAAAGCAAGGCAAGAATTGGTTGAAAATGCTATAAATTATACTATTAAATATAAAGATAGCATTGACCAAAAAGCTTGTGCGGATTTTTTTGTTTCTGCATATGTAGAAAAAGATGATTTAGAAAAAATTTTAAGTAATGTAGAGTTTAATAACTATAACAAAGGTAGATTAAATAAAAAAATTGATTATTTAGAAGAAAATTACAATAAAATGGATAAAGCAAAAAAGGCGGTAATTGAACTTAAAAAAGGATATGCTAATCCAAAAACAGAACAAGAAACAGCTGAGTTTGTAGAAAAAGTAAGTAATGCTTTAAAACTTACCGAAAATCAGTTTATTGTGCGTGTTATTGTAGATGATGTTATAGAATATGCTAAAAATAATAAAGATTTAATAAATACTACAAGTTATGCTTCTTTTGTTGCTAGCAATAGTGTTAATAAAAGACAACTTAAATATGCTTATGATGTTTTAGAATTATCTGATAAAGAAAAAGAGTTTTTTGAAAAATTTATTAAATATAAAAACAATTCTGACTTAAAAAT
>JAFTUZ010000110.1 GCA_017466005.1 Clostridia bacterium
AAAACTTGGATGATGACAAAGGTTTGCAGGGAGAAGAAAGAGGGAGGCTTCGTAAAGAAGTTTTAGAAAAATTGGGGGGAAAACAGAAAACACAATTTGTATCTTGGTTTGAAAATGATGATGTAACAGCAGTTACGAAATTTGATTGTTCTATTGATAAATTAAAAAAAATAGATAGTTTTGAAGTTGAAAGATTTTTAGGTGCAATTGCTAATGCCGAACGAATAGAAATTATTAAACTTTTATTAGAAAAAAGTTGCACTGCTTCGGAAATTATGGAAAAAAGAAATTATAGCACAACAGGTAAGTTGTATCATCATTTAAACTTTTTAACTAATGTTGGCTTGGTAAAAAATGATAATGGAACTTATCATATAAGAGCAAGCCGTGCTGGTGTGATTTTAGCAGTTTTAACTGGTGCTTGGTGCTTTATAGATAAAAATGGTGCTTAACAAAAAAACACGCAAAAATGCGTGTTTTTTTGATTTAATATTCTAAAAACTTTTTTGCAAAATCTCCAATAGTACCAGCACCTAAAAATATCACTAAATCATTTGGTTGAACTTCTTGTTTTAAATAATTAAACAATTTAATTTGGTTAATAAAATACTGGCAATTAATTTCATCTGGCAAATTTAAAAAGATATCAAAACTGCTTCCGCCTTTTATTGGTTTTTCTCGTGCTGAATAGGTGGGAAGTAATAATACTTCATCAGCATCATTAAAACATTTTAAAAATTCTGGCATCAAACTTTTTGTTCTTGAATATGTGTGCGGTTCAAAAACGCATAAAATCCTATTTTTCTTTACTAGTTTTGCGGTTGCTAAACTTGCTTTAATTTCTGTTGGATGATGAGCATAATCGTGAATTAATGTGCAAGGGGAGTGTTTTAAAAATTCAAATCTTCTTTCAACACCAGTAAAACTTTCTAAACCTTGTTTTATTTTTTCAAATTCAACTCCATAATGTAAAGAAACTGCAATGCAGGCAAGTGCGTTTAGTATATTGTGTTTGCCTAAAATATTTAGATTAATAGTTCCTAGTTTTGTTTTATTATAGATGCAATCAAAACTAAATTTGGCATTATTTTGGGTAATGTTAGTAGCATAAATATCTGCTTTATTATCTAGCCCGAAAGTTGTAATATTAGCATTACTTTTTCTTAAATTATGTAGTATTGGATTGTTGTTTTGTATTACAATTAAATCTTTGGTTTGGTGTGCAAATTGATAAAAACTGTTTAGCAAATCTTGTTCGTTTTTATAACAATCCATATGTTCTTTTTCGGTGTTGGTAATAATGCAAACATTTGGTTTTATGTGCAAAAAACTTTTGTTAAATTCACACGCTTCTGTTATAAAAAAACTATGTTTTCCTAATATTAAATTTCCATAATTATTTATCATACCACCAAGGTGAACGGTGGGGGAAATACTTTGCAACGCAAAAGCAAGCATTGCTGTTGTTGTGGTTTTTCCGTGTGTTCCACTTATTGCAATTGTGTTTGAAAACTCTTGGCATAAAAGCCCTAAAAACTGTGCTCGTTCAATACTATGCTTTTGCGTAGTACT
>JAFTUZ010000111.1 GCA_017466005.1 Clostridia bacterium
CTATAATAATTATAACATAAAACTAATAATTATGCAATAGGGAAAAATATAAAAAATGGCTATATAAAGCCATTTTTAACTATATTTTAGGTTCAAAATCTTGAAAAATTATATTGTCCAGTTTTTTAACAGCATCTAGGTATTGTTCTTGACTTGTTACTGTCCAGCCTAAAAGGGGAATGTTTTTATATTTTTTAACAAACCTGTTAGGTATATCTTTTACATTATATGCTATAAAATGTGGTTGAACTTGTTTATTAAACAACATTCTTTTTAAAACAAATCTTTTTATCCAAGATTTAGGTCGGTTTTTATCATCTTTGGTAAAACAAGAACTTAATATTCCGCGTGTATATTCAGGGGCATTGTTTTTAAACCATTCCATAATTAAAGGGTTAAAAGATTGCAAGGCAATTGGCCCATCATATTCTTTTAAAACTTTTAATATTTCTACTTCATTTATACCAATTTTTGTAGATTCACCTTTTATTTCTATTAATATAGGAGTTCTGCCTTTAACTAAATCAAAAACTTCTTGTAAAGTAGGTATGGTTTGGTCAGAGTTTCCAAGAGTATATTCTTTTATTTGTTCTTTTGTTAAATTTTTAGTGTATCCATCTTTTCCGGTCATACGGCTTAATTGATTATCGTGGAAAACTACAATTGAATTATCAACAGTAACGTGTATATCTAATTCTATTGCATAGCCTTTTTCAATAGCTCTTTCAAATGCTTTTAATGAATTTTCTGGTGCATCGGAGTAGTTAAAAAAACCACGGTGTGCAATAGGGGTGTTTACCAACCAACTATCAAATATATCCATATTAAAATCTCCAATTTTTTTAAATGTCGTTAAAATAATAACATTTTAAAACAAAATATGCTAGCAAATTTATTCATTTTTTTATAATTATATGTTTTTTATTGCAAAAAATACTAAAATTTTGATATAATAAATAAACTGTTTTTATGTTAAAATTGTAAAACAATAATTTTTTATGTTATAATTAATAAATAAAATAAAAGGAATTAAAATGACAGACAGACAAAAGTATATTAGAAATTTTTGCATAGTTGCACATATAGACCATGGAAAAAGCACATTAGCAGATAGATTGATAGAAACAACGGGAACAATGCAATCACGTGATTTAACAAACCAAGTTTTAGATAGTATGGAGTTAGAGCGTGAGCGTGGAATAACTATTAAACTAACACCAACCAGAATGAAATATAATTTGGACGGGCAGGAGTATATTTTAAACCTTATAGATACACCTGGGCACGTGGATTTTACTTATGAAGTTAGCCGTTCGCTTGCTGCGTGTGAAGGGGCTATTTTGATTGTAGATGCTGGGCAAGGGGTGGAAGCACAAACTTTGGCAAATGCTTATTTAGCATTAGATAATAAGTTGGAAATTTTACCAGTTATTAATAAAATAGACCTACCTAGTGCCGAACCAGAAAAAGCAAAGCAAGAAGTTGAAGATGTTATTGGTATACCTGCTATGCACGCACCATGTATTTCTGCAAAAGAAGGAATTAATATAGATAGCGTGTTAAAAGCAATAGTAAAAGAATTTCCAGCCCCACGAGGAGATGAAAAAGCGCCGCTTAAATGTTTGATTTTTGATAGTTACTACGATAATTTTAAAGGTGCAATTTGTTTGGTTAGAGTTTTTGATGGTTCTGTTAAGGCTGGTGACCGTATAAAACTTATGCAAACTGGAAGTGAATTTGATGTTACCGAAGTTGGGTTTTTTACACCGTCTCCAAAATCTGCCGACATTTTACAGGCGGGTGATGTAGGCTATATTGCTGCTAGTATTAAAAAAATTAGTGA
>JAFTUZ010000112.1 GCA_017466005.1 Clostridia bacterium
CAAGGGTAGATGTTACCGCACTTGAAATAGAAGATAGTGAGGAAGATATTAAAAAGAAATTTTTAGAAACAAAATTCTCACGTTTGCCAGTTTATAAAAAAGATATAGATAATATTGTTGGTGTGCTTTCGGAAAAAGACTTTTTTAGTGCCTTAATTACTAATCAAGATGCAAAAATAGAAACACTTATGACAAAACCTATGTTTGTTAATGAAAATATGAAACTAGACGATATGATTAGACAAATGCAAAAAGAAAAGAAGCATATTGCTGTTGTTTTAGATGAGCATGGTGGCACAAGTGGAATTATAACCCTTGAAGATGCTATTGAAGAAGTTTGGGGCGAAATTTACGATGAGCACGATGAAGTTAACACAAAAGAAAACTTTATAAAAACTGCTGAAAATACTTATATTGCAGACGCCGAAATAGAACTTGAAGAGTTATTTGAAAAATTAGAAATAGAGCATTTGCCAAGCAAAAATTATTCTAGCCTAGGTGCATTCTTGTTTGAATTGGCAGAAAAAAGTGTTCCAAATCAAGACCAAGTGTTAGAGTTTATAACAGTAGATGAAAGGCTTGATGACGATGCTAAATATTATGAAGTTGTGGTTAAGTTGTTGTTTAAACTTATTAAAGTTGAAAATAAAAGAATTAGGGAAGTTGAAATAATTGTAGAAGAAGTTAATAACAACCCAAAACTAACCAGAACAGAAAACAAAGAAAATATAGAAAATGAATAAAAAACAGGGAATATCCCTGTTTTTTGTATGTTATATAGCAAAAAATTGCAATTTAATGCGTTAATTTTTGTTTAAATAATTATTTACAGCTATTGCTATTGCAAGTGCGCCAGGCCCTATATGGCAAGATACACTTAACGAAAGTTGGTCCACAAAACGGAAAGTTAATTTTGGGAAAGTTGAAATAATTTCTTGCTTAAATTTTTCTGCTTCTTCAAAATTTTGTGTGTGAGCAACCGAAACTGTCATAGCACCATTTTCATATTCTTCTTTAAATTCGGTTTCTAATTCGTGTTTTATTTGTTGTATCATTTTCTTTTTACCCTGACCAGAAGAAAGGGCAAGTGCAAACTTATCAAAGTTTTCTCCCCTAGAACTTAATACAGGTTTTACACGCAACATAGAACCTAGTGCGGCAGCAGCGGGTTTAACTCGGCCACCTTTTTTAAGGTATTTTAAACTATTAAGCATTATATAAATAGAACTTTTGCTTTTTGTATTTTCCAAATATTCTTTTATTTCGGTAGCTGTTTTGCCTAATTTAACCATTGAAAGTGCTTCAAAAATACTTTCTTTTAAGGTAACTGATATTCTTAAATTATCTACAACCTGAACTTTACCATTAAAGTTTTCTGCTACTTGTTTGGCACTTGCACAAGAGCCACTTAATCCGCTGGTCATAGGTATATAAACAATTTCATCATATTCTTTTAAAATTTCTTCCCATAATTCTTGTAGCGAATATGGAGATGGTTGGGCAGTTGCTACATCTGCATCATTTTCAAGCATTTGATAAAATTGTTCCTGAGTAAGATTAATATCTTCAAAATATTCTTCTCCATTAACAGTAAAGGGCATAGGAACAATAGTTATTCCTAGTTCTGGTGCTTCCGATTGAAGCAAACCAGAGTTAGAGTCGGTTACAATTTTAATTTTACTCATTTGTTATAATTCTCCTTAAAATAAGTTAACAAAAGCACAATATTTGTAGTATAGGTTTAGTATAGCAAAAAATAGTGCATTAAGTCAATTATATTAGATGTATAAAAAAATACAAAATATGCCAAATTTAGTAAATATGTAATAATCTATTAATTTTTGGCTTAATTTTTAACTTATTTAAGAATTATATAATTAAAATATTATATCAATGTTGTGTTTATTGCTTTATTATGATATAATTTATTTCATAAAATTAACTTTTAAAGGGAATAAATTATGTTTAAAACAAAAAATATTTGTATATCAATGTTTTTATTAATAGCATTTATTTTATCTTTAAGTTTTGGCGGAGTTGTGTATGCAAATACCAATTATGACTACAACATAAATTATTATTTAAATAATGGTCAAAACAATGCTGAAAATCCAGATGGGTATAACACGGGGCAAGAAATTATTTTAAAAGATGCAGTAAAAGATGGCTATAAATTTATTGGTTGGTATGAAGATGAAAGTTATGCCGAAAGTAGTAAAATAGAAAAAATAGAAGTAAATTTTACAAAAGAATTAGATTTATATGCAAAATTTGAAAAATTATATAGTATTAACTATGTTTTAAATGGTGGTAATAACCATATAGATAACCCTACCGAAGTTTACCGTTCGCTAGGAGATGTGGAACTTAAAAATGCTTCTAAATCTGGTTTTACATTTAAAGGCTGGTATAAAAACGCTAATTTTAGTGCCGAAAGTAAAGTAACAGAGATAGATTCAACTTTGGTTAATTCAAATATAACATTATATGCTTATTTTAGCGAATCTAGCATTGGTTTGGGTGCTGGAACACAAAATAATAACAATAATTTATTATGGTTATGGATTGTTTTGGGTGTTGTTTGGGGCTGTGTGTTAGTGCTTGTTATTTTATGGTTGTTTGTTTTAAAGAAAACACTTATATTCAAAAAAGGTAACTACGAAATTGCTCGTGTTAGTTTAAAATGGGGGCAAGAAATTAAATTCCCTAAAAATTTAGGCGATTGCAACTGGTGTTATGGCAAAAATGAAAAATTATTTACTCGTAAAAAGATGGGATTATTTAATCAAACTGTTTATTTTAAGGGTAAAAACGATTAATTATTATTGATTTTATAAAATAGGTGGGCAATAAAACTGTCCGCTTGTTTTTCAAGCGGACAAAGGCAAGGCAATAAGCCTTGCCTGCACACATTGTGTGCGTTTTATTGCCCGTAAAACATACTAGGAATGATTACTAGTTTTGAAAAATGCTTTTAAAAATCTATATTAATCAGCAAAAAGTTAGTCAATTTAGCTTAAATTATTTAAAAATTTATATAAACAAAATTAAAATGTTAATTTTGGGCTTAAATAAAAGTAGGAATTATTCCTAGTTTGGTGTTTTTGGGCTTGGTAAAGGTAGAATATTAATAAAAACTCTTTACAAATACATAAAATAATGATATTCTTATAGTTGAAAATTTTGTGGGCAAAACTAATGAAAAAATGTTGTAAACATTTTATAAAGTTAAAACAAAGGAAATTTTATGATAAATATTTTTTATTGTACCGATAATAAATTGTTCACGCAACAATTAATGAGTGTTATAACTTTGGTTAATAACACTAACGAAGCATTAAATATAATTAATTTAACTGTAGAAGTGCCAGAGTATAAAAAGTTTAGTAAAAAAACAACTGAAGCACAGGATAAATATATAGAGAATATAGTTAAGGCAAAAAATCCTGAAAGTAAATGGCAATCTTTAGATGTGTCTGATTTATTCCGCAAACACTTGCTTAAAGGTGTTAATATGGAAAATAAATTTTACAGTATGTTTGTTACTGTGCGCTTACTTGCTCACTTAATTCCTGAATTAGGTGATAAGGCTATATATTTAGATTCTGACACAATAATTTCTGGTGATATAAAAGAACTTTGGGATTTAGATATTACAAATTATCATATTGCAGGAAGAAGAGATAGCGGAAGGCCAGGTTTTAAATATTTACAAAGTGGTGTTATGCTTTTAAATTTAAAATCTATTAGAGAAGAAGGTATTTTTGCTAGGGCTTGCGATATGATAGTAAATGAAAAAATTGGTGTTTATTTAGATATGACCGCTATAAATAAAGCAATACCAAATAAGAAAAAGAAAGTTTTTGATAAAAAATTTAACTGCTATAAATATAAAAAGAACAATGTTATTCATCACGTGTGTGCTTTAAGAGAAGGAAAATTTCCACTAATCGGAAAATGGTGGCACCGTATTAAAATAGATGAACTAGACTTGTTAAAAAAATATCAACCAGAATATGCGCATTTGGTTGATGATATGTACAAACGTATGGCTGAAAATCCAGAGTTATTTTAAGGAGTGCTATGGAAAAAAGAAAATTAAATGTATTAATGGGAATGGACGTTTATCTTCCAGATACAGATGGCGTAATAAACTGTATGAAAAACTATGTTTTGCAGGGAATGAATGATGTAAACATAACCGTTATTGCACCTAAAAACAAACGTGGATATGTAGATGATGTACCTTATAAAATATACCGTTGTAAAAGTATGCATATTCCTTTTATAAATCAGTATTATGGTATGCCAACGCAAGACCGTAAGTTTGTAGAAAATGTTAAAAGTCAGAAATATGATATTGTTCATGTTCATTCGCCATTTAATATGTGTAAATTTGCAATTAAAGTAGCAAAAGAACAAAATATTCCTATTGTGGCAACTTTCCATACAAATTTTAGGCTTATTATAAAAAGTTTGGTTGCTAGTAAAAGTTTAACTGAAAGTATTGTTGCAAGTATTGGTAGAACATATCAAAAAATGGACGAAGTTTTTGTTTGTAGTAATAATATTGCAGAGCAAGCAAGGTCGTTTGGATATACTGGTAAGCTAACTGTTTTACCTTTTGGAACAGAACTTGAAAAAACAGAAGATGTACAGCCATTAATAGAAAAAGCAAACGAAGAATTTAAGTTAGATAAAGATTTATTTTTAGGTGTGTTTATTGGTAGAGTTATGCCTTTAAAAAGGATAGATTTTATTTTAGAAGCACTTAAAATTGTAAAAGACCAGGGTTATAAGTTTAATTTTTATGTGGTTGGAAAAGGTGCCGATATGAAACGCCTTAAAAAACTATGTACTAAATTAGAGTTAGATAATGAAGTTAAGTTTTTGGGCTTTATTCCACGAGAGCAATTTCCGTTGGTTAATGCTAGGGCAGATTTATTATTATTCCCATCTATATATGATAACTTTGGGCTTGTTAAAATAGAAGCAGCGGCATATAAAACAGCAGGATTGTTTGTTGAAAATACAAATGCTGGTGCTGGAATTATAGATGGCCAAAATGGTTATCTTTCAAAAGATGATGTAAATGAATTTGCAAAGAAAATTATATATTGTATTGAACATAGAGAAGAATTAAAGCAAGTTGGGCAAAATGCACAAGATACAATTTATATGCACTGGAAAGATGCAACAAAATTGTTGATTGATAAGTATTATGAAATTGTTGAAAACTGGGAAGGGCGAGAAGAAAAGAGTAAAAAGAAATCTAAAAAACAAATTAGCATAGAAGAAACAAAATTGGAAGATAAGAAAAAAGCTAAAAAGATTGCTAACAGTTATAAACAAAAATCAAAAAAGAAAACAAAGCTTGCTATGTAAATTAAGTTTTAAAATTGTTGAGAAACAATTTTAAGAGATGTGAGGTTTTATGAGATTTATTAAATTAGCTGAAGATATTGTTCCAAAAGTGTGGGGCAGAGAAATTATATTTTCAAACAAAGAAATAGAAGATGTTTTAAACAAAAAAGCACCTTTACTTATTAAAATTATAGAAACTAATCAAGACCTTTCTTATCAGGTTCACCCAAGTAAAGAAAGTTATGAAGAACTTGGTGAAGTTGGTACAAAAAACGAAGCTTGGTATGTTTTAAATAGTGCTCCGGATTCTAAAATTGGGCTTGGTGTTAAAATTGATGATAAAAAACTTTTGCGTGAATGTTTTGAAAACGGAAAAGTTGATGAAATTGTAAACTATTATAATATTTGGAAAAACGATTTTGTTTATATTGAAAGCGGTACTTTACATATGTTGGGTAAAAATATGGAAGTATTAGAAGTTCAACAAAACAATGATATTACATATCGTGTTTATGATTATGGTAGGGGCAGAGAAATGCACCTTGACCAAGGTATGTTATCTTTAAATACACGCAACAATTCTAAAATCAAAGTGGGTAGTAACATTGATTTTGAAAATGAAAACTTTATTATGCACAAGCAAAATATAAAGGGCAAGCAGGAAATAGATGTTTCTGGGCATAAATATTGTTACATTGTACCTTTAAGTGGTGATGGTAGAATTGTTGTAGATGGTACCGAGTATGTTTTAGAGCCTAAAAAATGCTATTATTTAGAAGCAGATGTTGTTACTTTGATAGGTAGATGTGAAATTATGTTTGTATATGAAAAAGAGAGTGATTAGTTTTACTTCTCTTTTTTTATTTGGGCGAGCAGACGCACGCGTAAGCGTGCAACGCACAACAATTTGTTGTGCGTAAATTTTAACAGCTGTTAAAATTTGTCTGCTCGCCCGCTATAACAAACTTTTTAATGAAATACCTAAAATATGCTTTTGTTTATATGTAAATTGGTATATAATAATAAAAAGGAAAAGTTATGCCATTAGTTATTGTTGCTTTTATATAAAAAATACAAAATAAAAGTAAAATTAATAAGGAGATAGAAGATGCTTAAATTGCAAAATATTACAAAAAGTTATGCCCAAAATAATGTTTTGAAAGGTATTAATTTAGAACTTACCGATGGCCAAGTTTATGGTTTAGTAGGTTCTAATGGTGCGGGAAAAACTACTCTTTTAAATATAATTGCTGGAGTATTATCTAAAAATAGTGGAACAGTTGAAATAGACAATTTAAAAGTTAATTCTGTTAATGATATAAAAGGTAAAATTGGCTATGTGTTAGATATTCCTGCAATGTATGAATATTTAACCGCACAAGAATATTTAATGTTTTTATTAAGTGCAACTAATTTTACAAATGAAGAAAAGCAAAACAAAATAGAAAATTTATTGATTGCTGTTGGACTTAATGATGTTAAAAATAAACTTATAAGCAATTTTTCTAGGGGTATGAAGCAACGATTAGGTATTGCATCTGGGCTTATATCTAACCCTAAAATTATTTTAATGGACGAACCTAGTAGTGCTCTAGACCCACAGGGTAGGGCTGAAGTTTTGTATATAATAGAACAATTAAAAGCACAAGGTAAAACAATTTTACTTTCAACTCATATTTTAAATGATGTAGAACGTATATGTGATAAAGTTGGGCTTTTGGTAAATGGTGTTATTGCTGTTGAAGGTTCTTTAAATGAAATTATAGAAAAATATTCTAAACCTATTTTAAAAATAGATTGTGTAGAAGTTGAAAAGTTAAAAGAATTGGTAGAAAATATAGATGGTTGTATAAGTTGCGTTGCAACAGCAAATTCGTTAGAAGTAACAATTTTGCCCGAAAAGAAAAAAGAAATAATGCAAGAAATTTTAAATTTAGATATAGATATTAATGGAATTTATACAAAACGTGCAAGTTTGGAAGAAATTTTTTTAAATGTTAAACAAGGGGGTGCAATATAATGAGTGCATTTAAGGCTTGTTTGAAAAAAGATATGCTAGAAATGTTGCGCACAAAAAAACTATGGATATTTTTAGGCTTATCTGTGGCTATGATGGCTTTTGCTGCCGTAATGTTTTTATTTATGGACGCAGTTGTTGCCGATGGTGGTAGCGCTGGGCTTACGCAAGAAGAATTAGATAGTTTAGCTGCAACTTTTAAAGCAAATTATTTAAATAGTATTATGTTTTTCTCTTCATTTATGAGTACTTATTTTGTTTTAGTTGTTATTATTTTAATTGCAAAAATTATACCAAAAGAAATTAAAAATAAACAATGGATAAATCCAATAAGTGCTGGCATTAAACCACAACAAATTATTGCTTCTAAAATTATAGTAACTGTTGCAACAGTTTTTGTAACGGCATTAATAGGTTGTGTGTTGCATTTAATTTTTACAGTGTGTTGTTGTGCGCCAGAAGGGGCAACTGTTGGCACTTTAATTTATAGTTATGTAATGCTTTTAGTTTATATTTTATTCTTTGCAATTTGTTCTATAAGTTTAAGTGCAATTTGCAAACGTACTTGGTTAACTATTTTAATATTACTTGGTTCGTTAATTTTATTACCAGATATGCTTTCGGCTGTGGTTTTGGAAGGTGGCTATACTTTGGGTGCTTACACTCCATTCCTATTTGGTTCGGAAGCAATGGTACCTATGTATGTAACATTTACGCCAGCGGTTTGGGTGGTATCTGTATTGCTAACTGTGGGAATTAGTGCCGGGTTAATAGTTTGGGCTATATTAAGCAACAAAATAAAAAGTGAATAAAAAATAGTATAATGTGTTAAAAAATAGCAACATAGTTGCTATTTTTTGTTATTATACTGTGTTTTTTATAAAAGTAACAAAAATATTCAACTAATCATAACCTACTTAAAAACAGGAGGTGTTTATGCAAACTTACGGAGATTGTTCAAAAGGAAGTTGTTTGAGCGAGCATTGTACAAAAAAGCCAGTTAATCCTAAAATGGCACAATTAATAAGAAAAGATATTATAGGAGAACTTGAGGCTATTGTGCAATATCAAAATCATATAATGGAAACAGATGACCCAGTATTAAAAAAGGTTTGGGAAGATATTAGAGATGAAGAAAAAGTGCACGTTGGAGAACTGTTTACATTACTTGTTTGGCTAGACCCTAGCGAAGAAAAGTTTTTTACCAAAGGGCAAAAAGAAGTTGAAGAAATGTTAAGAAGAATGGGTAAG
>JAFTUZ010000113.1 GCA_017466005.1 Clostridia bacterium
AAATGATTTAATTAGTGCATTAAAAGTTCAAGCAAAAGAAGCAAAAGCGAAAGGTGCAAGTAAAAAAGAAATACAAGCAATTAACGTATCTGTTGCCGAACTTGTTCAAGCAATCGCTAATTATACTACTAAAAAATAATAAAAGAGAGCAATGCTCTCTTTTATTTTAAAAACCCACAGCATACACTGTGGGTTTTTGTTTATTAAATTAAAAATAATATTAAAATTAATCAAAGTCAAAATCAAAAATAAAATCAAAAAAATTTTCAAACATTGTAAAACCAATTATTAAAACTATCATTTCAACTATAATCATAACAATTGATGCAATAATACCTATAACAGCAATTACTGTAGAATTGCCGGTTTGTCTGTCTTTATTTAATCCAATAATAGAAAAAATTAAACCTAAAATAGGAAATATAAAAGCACAAATTATACCAGCAATACTATAACCGCTATATTTAATTGAAGGCTCTGATTTGTATTCTACATTATTAAATACAGGTTCGTTTTCTACTTTTTCTGTTGTGGCTTCTTTAATTATTGTACCGCAATATTCGCATTTATTGCTATCACCCTTAAGCGAACTGCCGCAATTATAACACTTCATATTTTCTCCTTAGTATTTATTTGTTATTTTTATATCAAAAATTCCACAAAAAAGCAATAGATTTAAATAAGTTATTCATAATTTTAATTATATTAAAATAAAAAGAGAGTAATCTCTCTTAATTAAAATTTATTTATAACATAATAAATACATCATACAAGCCATTTAATAAACCAGAATTTAATAAAATTATGTTTATAATCCAGGTTATTATAGATATAATTATACCAGCAAGCGCAAGCCCAGTTGAAGTATTTTCTTTTT
The DNA here is from genome assembly GCA_017466005.1 of Clostridia bacterium. Next base: position 878 of record JAFTUZ010000113.1, read on the forward strand.
TTGCTCTGTTATACCCAATTACAGAAAATATTAATCCTAAAAGTGGTATAAATAAAGACAATATAAACCCAGCAATACTTTGACCATTAAAAGTTTTTGTGTTAGAAGTTTTTTGATTTTGTTGGGTGTTTGTGTTGTTATCAAACTGTATTTCTGGTTTTGGTTGTTCAATACTTTCTTCTTTTAGTTTTGTACCACAGTATTCGCAAAATTCATCAGATTCTTTAATTTTACTACCACAGTTTTTACAATTCATAAACTACTCCTTTTGTATATTATTATAATTTTTATATCAAAATTTATACAAAAAAGCAATAGTTTTAGTGTATTTAATTTACAAGTAAGTAAAGTTCGTTTAATACGTTCATTTGTTTAGCGGTTGAAAGTAAAGATGACGTTATCACCGTATTTCTAGGTGCTAGTACTTGATTTCCAAAAACAATAAAGTCTCTTCTTAATCTTTTACCTAATAAATCTAATGAAGTATTAACCTTTACTTGTGTTGGTGTTGTTGGTTTAGGTTCTATTTTTTCATAAACAGGTTGCATTGCTTCTACGGTTGCCGTGCTTTCCACTTTTTCTATTTTCAATTTTGGTGCAAAATTGTGTGGTTTAAAATGTGTGTCGTTAGTATTTAAAACAATAAAATCATCTACACAAATAATTTTTTGGGGTAAAAAATTAGAATTTTCGGTAATAATATTATCAACTATCCACTTATCCCCAATTTCTATTTCAGTAACTCTACCTAAATTATTTCCTTCAATATCTATGGTTTGCTTGTTTATTATTCCAATATAATTTTCAGGCTCTGCCACCAGCAAAGCAGAAGAGTTTTTGATTAAAACAATTTCTTCGCCAACTTTATAAACATAATTTGTTTTTAAAATCTGTTTTTCTTCCATATCATTAACAATTAATAAAGCCTTTAGTTTTTTATAGTTTTTAGAAAATATAACATCACTAACAAAACCTTCTAGTTTTCCATTATGTGCGGATATTACTTGCGTACCTATAAGTTTAGTAAAATTCATATTAACCTCCAAATTTTAGTTTATTACATTTTATGCTACAAATTTGCTTTTAACTATAAATTATTTGCCGAATGTTTGCAAACTTTGCAAAATTTATGATATTATAACAGTAATATATATGTAAACATAAACTATATTGATAAAAATAAAGGAGAAAAGTATGTGGTTTAAAAAATCTACGCCTAAAATAGAACTTTCATCTAAAAATAAAGATACCTTTATTCATCATTATAATGCTAAAATGATAACAATAGTTTATGGCACACAGTTGATTGTGGAATCTGGCTGGGCGGCAGTAATAGTTGCTAAAAATAAAGTGTTAGATGTTTTTATGCCTGGAAAACACGAAATTCAATTAGGTTATATTCCTAAAACCGCAAAGGCATTAAAATTAAGTAAGGGAAAAGTTACAAAACATGGTAAAACTTCTGTTTCGGAAATTCCTAAAAAATTCAAATGTGACCTATATTTTGTGAGTTTATCTCCGCTAGAAAATAGAAAGTGGCAGTCTGATTATATACGAGTGGCTCGTAAAAAATTTAAACCATTTAAATTTAAGGTTAAAGGTGAGTATAGTGTTACAATAACTAATCCGGCACAACTGTTAAGTTTGTTTTTAGTAGATTGGGGAAAAATTGCTAATAATAAAGCATTGCTAAAACTAGATTATTTGGTGGGAGAAGTTTGTAGTGAAGTTTTTTTAAAGAAAAACAAAATTACTCCAGAAGAACTTACAAGTAAGGAATTTTTGAAAAATTATTTAAAACCCAAAATAGATAAAAATTTTTCAAAATACGGATTAACTTTTAATAATTTAGTGGTACAAGATTTAATTTATCCAAAAAATTATACTTTTGAGCAAACAGAAAAATTAAGCAAAATTGAAGATGAAAGTTTTATATGTGAAAATAAAGAAGAAAATAAAAAGTTTGCAGATAATAAACAATTAGATTCAGTAGAAGAAAATACCAACCTTAATGATGGTGTGGAACTATTAAATAATTTTGAACAACGAAAAATAGTTTTTAAAGATTATCAAGATAATAAAACCACAAATTTATCAGAAAATTTAAATACCAACAGCGAAAAAATAGGTATAAAGGGGTTGAATAAATGCCCGGAATGTGATATTATTTTGCCATACGAAAGTAGCAATTGCCCTAATTGTGGGTATAATTTAGAAGATAAAACAAAGTATATTAGCGTTACTAATACGCAAAAAAATGCTAGATATTGTCAAAAATGTGGCGAAAAAGTTGAAGAAAATGCTTTGTTTTGTAAATGTGGTTGCTATTTATCACAAAAAGATGTATAATAAAGTTATTAAAATGTTGTTTTTGCCTTGTGCAAAATAAAAGGAGTTTATTATGTCAACATTTAACAAAGATATGACTATAGGAGAAGTTTTAGAAGCAAACCCAGAAGCACAAATTGTTTTAATGGGGTTTGGTATGTCTTGCTGTGGTTGTCCTCACAGTCAAGCAGAAACTCTGGAAGAAGCAGCAGCTGTTCACGGAATTGAACTGGAAATGTTGTTAGAACAACTTAATGAATTAGAAGAATGTGGCTGTGATTGCGGATGTTGCCATGGTGAAGAATGTTTCTGTGGCGATGATTGCGACTGTGGTGAAGATTGTGACTGCGACGATTGTTGTGAAGATGATGAATGCAACTGTGGTTGTGAACACGATTCTAAATAATAAAAACTTAATAAATAAATTTAATGTTTTATATTTAAAACAAGTTTTTTATTATCTAAAAGCAGGAAAAAGCCCATTTTTTGGGCTTTTTCTTTACTTTTATATAACTATTTGTTATAATAAAAAAAATTTTAAAAAAGGAATAAAATTATGGAAAACTATGATTTTAAAGTAATAGAAGCAAAATGGAAGAAAAAATGGAGAGAAGATAAAACTTTTAGAGCAATTGATTTTGACCCAAAACCTAAATATTACGTTTTAACAGAATTTTTTGGTGTAAGTGGTAAAGGTATTCATATGGGGCACGTAAAAGCAAATGTTCCTACCGATGTTATTGCAAGATACAAAAGATTAAAAGGTTATAATGTGCTTTATCCAGTAGGTTGGGACGCTTTTGGTTTGCCAACAGAAAACTACGCAATAAAAACCGGGGTGCAACCACAAAAAGTAACTGAAGATAATATATCTAACTTTGTAAATCAGTTGGAAAGTTTGGGTATGAGTTATGATTGGGATAGGCAATTTTCTACTTGCGACCCAGAATATTATAAATGGACACAATGGATTTTTCTTGAACTTTTAAATCACGGTTTGGCGTATAAAAAACGTGGTGTGGTTAATTTTTGTCCAAACTGTAAAACTACACTTAGTAATGAAGATAGTCAGAATGGTGAATGTGACCGTTGTCATGGTAAAGTTGAGCAAAGCGAACGTGATGTTTGGTATTTGAAAATGACAGATTATGCCGATAAAATGCTTAAAGACCTTGAAAATTGTGATTATCCAGAATATGTAAAAGCAATGCAACGTAACTGGATAGGTAAATCAGAAGGTGCGGAAGTAGATTTTGTTATTGATGGAACAAATGAAAAATTGCGTGTTTACACAACAAGACCAGATACTTTGTTTGGTGTAACATTTATGGCAATTGCTCCTGAACACTCAATGATTGATAATTTGAAAGATAAAATTACTAATATAGATGAAATAGAAAAATATCAAAACGAAGTTAAACATAAAACAGCGTTTGATAGAACTGTTGCAAAAGATAAAACTGGTGTTAAAATAGAAGGCGTTTTTGCTATAAATCCAATTAATGGCGATAAAATTCCTGTGTTTGTAGCAGATTATGTTATGATGGGATATGGTACTGGTGCTTTAATGGCGGTGCCTGCACACGATGCAAGAGATTATGATTTTGCCAAAAAATTTAATATTCCAATTAAACAAGTAATTGAAGGTGGCGACATTGAAAAAGAAGCATTTGTGGGTGATGGAAAACTTATAAACAGTGAATTTTTAAATGGTAAAAATGTAAATGAAGCCAAAAGTGCTATGATTGCATATTTAACAGAAAAAGGTATTGGTGTTAAAAAGACAAACTTTAAAATGCAAGATTGGCCATTTAACCGTCAACGCTACTGGGGAGAGCCTTTCCCTGTGGTAAAATGTGATGATTGTGGATATGTTGCGTTAGATAAAAAAGATTTACCTTTAAAATTGCCAGCAATAGAAGATTATAAGCCAAATGATTATGGTGATAGTCCGCTTTCTAAGGCAACAGAGTGGGTAAATTGTAAATGTCCAAAATGTGGAAAAGATGCAAAAAGAGAAACCGATACAATGCCAAACTGGGCTGGTTCTAGTTGGTATTGGTTAAGATTTTTAGACCCACACAACGATAAAGAATTTGTTTCACAAGAAAAACTTAAATACTGGGGAGCGGTGGACCTTTATACTGGTGGAGATGAGCATGTTACAAGACATATGTTATATGCTAGTTTTTGGCACCACTTCTTGTATGATATTGGAGCAGTTCCTTTTGAATTTCCATTCAAAAAGCGTTTATGTAATGGCTTAATGCTTGGTTCTGACGGTAATAAAATGAGTAAATCTTTAGGTAATGTTGTAGACCCTATGGATATTTTGGTACCTTATGGTGCTGATGCGTTTAGACTTTAAACAATGTTTAGTGGAGAATATGACCAAAACAGTATTTGGAATGAACAAGGTATTAAAGGTTGTGTGAAATTTATTTACAATGTTTGGGATTTGCCTAAAATAATGGTAGATGATAATACAATTTCGGCTAAACACGAAGTTATGTTGAATAAACTTATTAAAAAAGCAGAAGAAGGAATTGAAAACTTTACCCATAACACTGTTGTTTCTGATATGATGATTTTTGTAAACACAATTAAACAAGATAAATATATTACAAAAGAAGAATTAAGACAATTTTTAATTGTTCTTAATCCGTTTGCACCATTTATTACATCAGAAATGTATGAAGAATTATTTGGTAAAAATATTACAGAAGAACAATTCCCAGTGTTTAATCCTAATAAATTAACAGAAAATGAAATAAAAATTCCTGTTCAAGTAAACGGAAAGGTTAGGGCAACTATTAATATTGAGTTGAATGCTAGTGAAGAATCTGTTATAGAAAAAGCAAAACAAGCATTAAAAGCGGAAAATATTGTAAAGGCAATATATATTCCTAATAAAATAATAAACTTAATAATCAAATAAAAGTTTTAAAAAATATTATTAAGTAGTTTATAAGCCTTAAAAATGCAGTTTTATACTGCATTTTTTGTTAAATTTGACTTATTTTTGGTTTTAATATATAATTGAGTTAATTTCAATTTAAAGAGGTTATATGAAATTTATTGACAATTTAAAAGAAAATATAAAACAAAAAAAGCAAGCAAAAGAATTTGTTGAAATAATTAATATTTGTAAATTTGAAGAATATAATAGTATGAAAAGTGCGGAAGAATTAAAAGAAAATTATTTTAAAAGATTGTGTGAAGAATTTGATATTAATTACGTAATTGAATTTGGTGTAAATTTTAGAGATTATCAAGACAAAGTTGCTAAATTTGTTATAAGTCAAGGTAAATTTAAGTTAGTATTTGAATGTGCTTTGGCGTTTAAAAATGAAAATCTTGCTAATTATATTGCTCAAAAAGGGAAATATGCCGAAAATCTTGAGTTAATAAAATGCGGGAACTTTTTTAAAGAAAATATTGATAATGTATTGTATAAAAAACCAAGTGAAAGCACTTGTGAATTAGCTTTTAAATTTGCCAATAGTGGAATTATTGATTTTGAAGAATATGATAAATATATTATAGAAAACAAAAGTGTATATGGAAGTTTTAAGGCAGCCATAACAAAAATAGATGCCGATGTTTTATATCAATATATAGACAAGTTAAATAATATAAATGTAGATGTAACTAAATTAGAGCCTTTTTTGTATTGGGCATTGAAAACTAGGATAGATAATCCTTCTTTAACATTAGATGATGTAATTGCTTCTAATATGGAAATATTAAAAAAGGGTCCTGCAATGTATTTGGGAGGATGTAAAGAAAGGATAATAAAATATA
>JAFTUZ010000114.1 GCA_017466005.1 Clostridia bacterium
TACAAGGCGGTTGTTATTATAATGGAAAAATTTATTCACTAGAAGGCTTTACTGATGATACCACAAATAAACCAACATTAAGGGTTGTAGATTTAGAAAATCAAAGACAAGTTACAGTAATAGATTTATATGATATTGGTCTTACTACGGAACCAGAAATGATATTTGTTGATAATAACATATTGTATTATGCAACTGTTGATGGCTCTATATACAAATTTACCTTTGTATAAAAAACATATATAAATTACTAAAAAGTGGAAAGTTACTCCACTTTTTTGTTTTTAGTATAAAAAACCAAGAATATTTAATTCTTGGTTTAATTTTTATTTTTTGTTTTAAAAGTATGTTTTATTAAATATTTTTAACTACTAGGGTTTTGAAAAACAGAGTAATTTTCTTCTGTTAGTATATTATTTAAATAATCATATCTATCATTTAAAAATAATCTAACATAATCATATTGCATATCAAAGTTAAAACTGCCATTATTTCCATACCAGTATATAGCATCATATTCGGCAACGGTTTGTATGTTTTGTTTATATGTTCTTAATTTTTCTGTTGTGGTTAAAATATTTGCTTTTACATTGTTCCATTTTTGGCAAAGTAAATTATAGTTATCTTGATTTTGAATAAAAGCATTAATCAAAGACTGGCTTTTTAACAAGCAATTTCTGTAAGCGTAGTTTATTTCCGATTTATCATAAGGTTCGGCTGAATACACATAACTTAAAGACCAATCAAAATCCCAAACAGGGCCAAACTTTAATTTACCATTTGCAGTTTTGCTAATAAACACACTGTTGTTCATAGAGTCTTTATTAAACATAATTTCATTAACCAGCCAGTATTCTAAAAAGTTATCTACATCTACTAAATCCGAAAAACCAACAAGCTCATCTCTAAACGAAACTTTAACTTTTTCGTTAGTGGTTAAAGTTTTAAACGCTGCATTTATGTATTCTTGAATATAATTAAAAACAACATCTGTATCGCTGGTTAAATTTCTATCATCATATTCTGGCCATTTTATTGTTATTGGGTAAAAGTAATCTGGCGTAAATTTATCCACTCCATTTATTCCTTCCGCTATTGCTTTTGCACTCATTTCTACAAAAAATGGAAATTCTGTTTGTGTGCTTGGGTTTATATCACTTTCTACATTAACTCGACCCAATTTTTCATCTACTTGTTCGGTTAGTAAATACAAACCATAATATTCATCATTAATAAATAAAACCACGTGATTTGGCGTTGGGGTAAACGATAACGAGTTAAAGGAAGATGCTAATGTAAATGCGGTATAATTTCTTATTTTAGAATTATCTTTATAATCAGCAAGCAAAACCCAACTTTTGTTTTCTTGTAAGCCCAAAATAGATTGTTTTGTGTTAAATTTAACCCTAAAAGATTTTTTATCCATAGTTAATGTGCTGTTGCCCCTTAACCTAAACCCAACAGCATTTTCATCTTCCAAAGAATTTTTTATTTCTTTTTCAAAGTTATAACTTGCGTTGTTGCAGTTAGATATAGAAAATCCGCAATTTACATAATTTTCTTTATCTGTTGGAAATTGATTATCGTTGGTTACTATTTGCACAAGCGGTAGATTGCCAAAATAATCTGCATTAATTTCCCATTTAGCATAAA
>JAFTUZ010000115.1 GCA_017466005.1 Clostridia bacterium
AATTGGATTGCTTTGTTGACAATAAGACCGCGATTGATTTTTATGCAAAACTAAACTTTCAAAATATTAGAATTAAAATGAGAAAAAAAGTTTAATTAATAAATTTGCTAACCAATACTTAAAAAGTCCTCATCTAAATATTCTTATTTCATCAATTCAAAGCTTAAATCGAATACTTGGTTTGGGTTTGTGTTTTGTTTGTATAAATTTTTGATAAATGAAAACAATAATGTTAGGGAGGGGTTTTATGATTATTGCAAATATCATAAGTTTAATTGTTTTGTTTATTGGTGGATTAAATTGGGGATTAGTTGGAATTTTTAATTTTAATCTTGTAGATTGGATTTTTGGTGGACATAATGCAGGGTCAATCATTATATATATTTTGGTTTTGCTAGCAACTATTTGGCTTATTTTTACTCTTTTAACAAAACATGCAATATATGTTAGAAACGAAGATAAATAAAATTTTATAAAACTACAAGCACTTTTGTCTTTTTTGACAAAGGTGTTTTTTTGTTTTTGTGACTTAGAGTTAAAGTTTAATGGATTAATCGGTAAATTTAGAAAGTAGGAACTGGTTTTTACTTTACTTTATTTTTAATAAAGTATATAATAAATATTAATATTATATTAAGGATTGATTAACGAATGAAGATTTTATTAATAAATTCTGTATGCGGAGTGGGTAGTACTGGGAAAATTTGTGTGGATTTGGCAAGATGTTTAAATAAAAGAGGGCATGAATGTGTTATTGCTTATGGAAGAGGTTGGGCAAAAGGTTATGATAACACATATAAAATCACTTCGTCGTTTGGAAATAAATTGCATTATATTAAAAGCAGATTGTTTGACAGGCATGGTTTGGGGAGTACTAGAGAAACAAAAAAATTTATCAAGTTTATTGATAAATATAATCCAGACATTATTCATTTGCATAATATACATGGATATTACTTAAACTACAAAGTTTTGTTTGAATATTTAAAGATATCTCGTGCTAAAGTTGTTTGGACTCTTCACGATATGTGGTTGGCAACGTGACATTGTGCGTGTTATTTGAAATGCAATAAATGGGAAAGTGGTTGTTATGAATGCAGTAAACTTAACGAATATCCAAAATCTTTAATTGATAACAGCAAACGCAATTATGAGTTAAAGAAAAAGATGTTTACATCAGTTAAAGAGTTGACACTTGTTCCGGTCTCTAACTGGATTGAGCAAGAAATTAAAAAGAGTTATTTAAAAAGTTTTAAAACTGTTATTATAAACAATGGGATTGATTTAAACGTATTCAAGCCGGCGGAAAGCGATATGAGAAAGCGTTATAATATTGAAGATAAAAAAGTTTTGCTTGCAGTAGCTGATAGGTGGACTGAAAGAAAAGGTTTTACAGATTTTATCCAATTATCGCAAATGCTTGATGAAAATACAAAGTTAATTATGGTGGGTTTGAGCGAAGAACAGAAAACGCAGTTGCCTACAAACATTATAGGAATAACCAGAACAGAAAATCAAAAGCAGTTGTCAGAAATATATTCAACTGCAGATTTGTTTGTTAATTTCACATATTCAGACAACTTTCCAACGGTTAATTTAGAATCTTTGGCATGTGGAACTCCTGTTTTAACTTACAGAACTGGGGGAAGCCCTGAAATGCTTACTGACAAAACTGGATATGTTATTGAACAGGGTGATGTAGACAAGGCATTAGAAATAATAAATAAATTCGTTAAGACTAAAGAAATAGAAAGCGCATGTATAAAACATGCCCAAAACTATGACAAAAACTTGCAATTTGTTAAATACGAAGAATTATACAAAACAGATTTTAAAAGAGAAGATAAATGATATTACAAAAGAAACAAACTGAATATGTAACCAACAATGATAGATATAAACTATTTAGCATAATTTTTTCTGTTGTGAGCTTATTTATTTTATGCTTGTCATTTTTTGTTAATATGCCAATTGTTTTGATTGGTTTGCTTTTATTAATTTCAGCTTTAAATATTGTAAAAGCAAGAAAGAACTTTATATTATTAATTATAGGGCTGATACTATTTTATTGCAACTATAGTGTATGTGTAACAAACTTTATTCAATCAGGATATTATTCATTTTTTAGCAAAACATTGTATGCATATAGGTCACTACAATCCCTACTACTTTTTAC
>JAFTUZ010000116.1 GCA_017466005.1 Clostridia bacterium
AAAACAGGTTTGTATTTGGGTCAAAAGATTTTTTTTCTCCATCAAAAATAATACTATCAGATGAAAATACAATAGTTTCATAACCACTATTTGATTCGTCGCCTTCTTCCAATTCCCATGTTCCAAGAATTTTATTATAAAGAGCCATCTTTAACTCTGTTGTATCAACAGGTTCCTTTTTATCATCACCATTTGAATTATTTGCAGGGTTTGCAAAACCAATCACACACAAAACAATTATGCTTAGCAAAAATAATTTAATAAAGTTTTTCAATTTTAATCTCCTTAAAATTTAATTAGTTTGTTTTTAAGCTTTCAGCCTATAACAAAATTTTAGCATAAAATAATAATCTTGTCTTTAAACTTTTTGTTTAAAATTACAAAAAAGTACACAAATCTTTTAAAATCTTGTGTACTTTAGTAGATTTATTACTTAGTTATTGAGTTGTAATAACTAGATGGTACTTCGTAACCATAAGATGGACTTTCTGTACATGGTGTATTTCTTACTTCCACAGCAACAAGAATTTCTTGTATTTGTCCGTCACTATCTTCAATATAAATCCTTCCAATTGGTGTTACTTCAAAAGTTTTTGGTATAAAATTACCACTAGTAGACATTTCTGGGTGTGGAGAAGATTCATAATAATAAGGAAATAAATACGAAGTTTGAGGTGTTGAAGTTTGATTTACATAAGTCTTTTTTTTCTGATGGAGTTGAGCTAACTTTTCTGCAAAAATGGCTTTTTGCTTATTTGCTTCTGTTTTTTCAAGATTAATAGATTTTTCATCTTCACTTATTACACCATCTTTATTCGTATCAACTTCATCATAAACAGTTTCATATTTTACTTTTGATTCATCTATTGTTATTTCAGATAACGAGAAAGTTTTTCGATAAAGTTTATCTACAACTCCATTATTTGTTGCAAAATAACCATAATCAAAAGCATGAGAAATTGTAAATGTAGTTGAAGTAGAACCACTTGAACCAACAGAACAAGTTACTAATTCACTTTGGGTTTTACCATTTGAATCTAAAGTATCTTTTTCTGTAACCTTTACGAAGTCTGAAATAGTTGATAAAGGTGGCGTGGGTAAAGGTGCAATCTAAAAATGAAAATATATTTACCCACGCCTTCAGTTTTGTGCTATGCACAAAACTGGTAACGAGTATATGTAAAGTGAATAAGGCCACTGTTATGCCACAAGCCATTTATATTTTTTTACACTAAAAATAGGAATTAATGGTAAAATTATTGGGGTTTTTGAAATATATTCTTGATATGCAGGATTATCACCATAGTTTTTATCTTGTCTAATTTCTAAACGGCGTGCTCCACTAAACATAACATAAATAATTCCTACAAAACCCAAAATTACTAAAGCCCATTGAAAAACAGAATTACAAACGCTAATACCAGAAACAAAAACTCCAGTCCATAAAAGCAATTCTCCAAAATAATTAGGACATCTTACAATTCTGTATAGCCCAGTAGAAACAAACATCTTAGGATTTTTCTTCTTTGCTGCCGATTTTTGTAAATCAGCAATCAATTCAATTAAAATACCAAGCGCAGCCATAATCACGCCAACATATAAAAATACATCATCATCAGAGCCATTTACAAATCTAAAAGTTACAGGAGCACATTCACAAACATATAAAATTGCACAACTAATCCAAATGCAAAATTTTACACCAAGTTTTACGTTCTGTTTTGATTCATCTTTTAATAAAGTTTTGTAAGTTACACTTTTCATTTCTCTTAGTGCCAAGTAACCACCTAATCTTATTCCATAGATAATAAAAAGACAGCACATTAAAATTGTCCAGATTGTCAAATTTTGACGGAATAAAATCAACAATGTAATTCCTATTCCCGCAATTGAAAATCCATATCCAACAGAAAAAAAGTAAACATACATTAAGAATCCACAAGCACTTAATAAAAGTGCCACAAGTAATGTAATTCCAATAGACATAATAAGTCCTCCAAAAAGTTGTTCATTTAAATATACCATAAGTTTTATCATTTGCAAAAAAAACTTAATTGTCAATTTTTGTAATAAAGTGTATTCTTTACAAATGAATAATAAATCATTTTTTGCTAGTATTGGACTTTTGTTTACTGCAGCCATTTGGGGCTTTGCTTTTGTTGTTGTAAAAGACAGTTTGGAATATATTGGTTCTGTTTATATGGTTGCCATTCGTTTTTTAATTGCTTCTGTGGGAATGGCACTTTTATTTTGGAAACGCCTA
>JAFTUZ010000117.1 GCA_017466005.1 Clostridia bacterium
CGCCAATAGTCCAGGTGTTACCATTCTTGCCATTTTCTCCCTTAATTTCACCAATCAAATCCCAGCCAGTAGTTTTTTTGTCGTACAATTCATATGTATTTATATTTAAATAAAAGTCGCCTAATTTTCCATCATCTGGTTGTGGGGTTGTTGTTCCAGTAAACCAAACACTGCCATCTTTTCCTGGTTCGCCTTGTAAACTTTCTCCATCCAAACCTTTTATGTTTCCTATTTTAGTCCAAGAACCATCTACTTTTTTGTATAAATCATATGTGTCGGTATTTAAATACGCGTCACCATTTGCTCCATATGATGCGCCTGGAATACCTTCATCTGTTAAAAAACTAGAACCTGCAACCCCTTGTATGCCTTGTGGACCTTGTTCTCCGGCAGGTCCAGTAGCACCAGTATCTCCTTTAGGGCCTGCTTCGCCACAACCTACAAGCATTCCGGTACAACCAAGCAATACTCCCATACTCATTATTGCTGTAAATAATGTTTTTCTAAAACTTTTAGTTTTTGTAATTTTATTTTCTCTAGTCTCTAATGTAATTTTATTTTTATTAAACATTTTTCCTCCTTATTTTACATACGTCTAACTTCTTGTTAGATGTATGTTCTTTTTAGAAGGTGTTTAAATAAATTGATAATATTGTCAAAATTTAAAGAATAATATGTTTTTTATTTGGAAAAAATAAAAATATATGTTAAAGTATAAATACTGCATAACAAAAAACATACATCTAACAAGAAGTTAGATGTATGTTTTTCATTAACAATTTTTATAAAAATTATATTATTATATTTAATTTATTGGTATAAATTTTTTATTATTTAATCAATTTTAGTTTAATATTTTTAACTATTTTTTAGTTTTTTTCTGATTTCGTTGCAGTTGTTGTAAATATCTATTGGTGTTTCTCCTATGTTGTATTTACCATTTTCGTATAGTATTTTACCGTTTACCATAGTTAAATAAACATCGCTAGATTTACCAGCATAAACCAAATGAGATATTAAATTGTCTTGCGGGTAGTAGTGTGGTTGATTAATATCTATTAAAATAATGTCTGCTTGCTTACCGGCTTTTATTTCGCCACTATTAAAGTCTAGGGCTTTTGCACCATTAATAGTAGCCATTTTTAAAACATCTAACGCAGACACAACATCTGTTCTGTTTATGCTTACTTTAGATAATGTGGCAACTAAAAACATCTCTTTAAACATATCTAGGCTGTTATTAGATGCAACGCCATCTGTTCCTATGGTTATATTAATACCTTTTTGTTGAAGTTTATATATTGGGGCAATTCCGCTGGCAAGTTTTATGTTAGAAGAAGGGCAGGTGGTTACCGATACGTTTTTTTCTTTTAAAATATTCATATCTGAATCGTTTAGATGAATAGAGTGATAGCATAAACATTGTTTGTTAAAAAAACCTAATTCATTAAGATATTCTACTGGTGTTTTATTACGCTCTTTTTTGCAACCCAAAACTTCTTTTTCTGTTTCTGCTAAATGTATGCTTAATGGCATATTTGCTTGGTTTGTAAATTCTATGCTTTCTTCTATTGCTTGTTGGTTTATTGTGTATATAGAGTGAACAAAACAAACAGGTTTTATTAATGAATTGTTTTTAATTATTTTGGCTTCGTTTCCCATATATTCTATGTTGGTTATGTCCATTTTTCTCATAGCGGGGCCAAGCCCAATGCGTGCACGAATACCACTTTTTTCTATTGCTTTGCACACTGCTGGGTTATGAAAATAACCTTCTTCAAAAGTTGTTATTCCAGCCCTAACGCTTTCCATAATGCCAAGATATTGCCCCCAATATACATCTGAAGGTGAAAGTTTGCCTTCGGCTGGAAGAATGTTATCAAAAAGCCATTCGTTAAGTGTAGCATCGTCTTTAAAACTTCTTAATAATGTCATAGGGGTATGGCAATGAGTGTTTACAAAGCCAGGCATTAAAATATTGCCCAAGCAATCTATTTCACGGTCATAATTTGGGCTTAAATTAAATTCACCAACATTGGTTATAATTTCGTTTTCTATTTCAACAGCACCGTTTATCAGCAAGCCATTTTCTAAATCTAAAATTTTAGCATTTTTAAATAAAATTCTCATAATTTTTCCTTTTTTGTTTTAATGTAAAAATAATAACATAACAATATTAAAAACACAAGTAATATTGCCCAACACTGATTTTATAAAAAAATAAAAAGCCATAATTATATGACCTTTTAACAAAATTATCTTGTTTTATTAAGTTTTCTTTGCTGTATGCTGGTTGGGTGTAGTTTTGCGTAAAGAACAGATATAACAAGAATAACACAAAGCAAAAATACTAACCAATATACTGTTCCTATTTCTGGCGGAGAGCCAGCAGCAAAACCAAATAATCCAGCGGCAGAGTTAAAGTTTAAAAAGAAGTATGGATAGGTATCGCCTCTGCCAAAATCTACCCCAAAAGCACCTAATATAACAGCAAACGCAACATATAATGCAGGAGGTATTAATGAAGCAAAAATATGTTTTTTATTTAATATTAAATGAGTGTTATCTAAAAACCAATCTATAATAGCAAGTGCAGGAGTAAATACGTGTGTTAACAAACTGGTTAACGACCATGGTTTATAAGTTTCATCGGCAAAGGGTGCAAGCATACAACAAAACACAAGCCCGGTTAAAGTTATAGAAACGGTAAATATGTACTTTAATATATAAAGCCTACGTGTTAATTTTTCTTTATTTTTACTTTTAAAAATAGGTGATAAAATTATTAAAAGCATTGTTACGCCAATCCAAATATTAGATTGTGTGGTAAAGTACAAAAGCCTATCCCACCAATTTGAATAGCCGGCATCACCATAGGTAAAAAGCCCAATAACAACCCCACCAAGCGAAGTGAATACAATTAAAATTTTTATTAAATAAGATATAGTTTTTCTTAAACTTAATTTTTGTTTTTCCATTGTTTTAAACCTTTAATATAATTAAATTTTTGTTGCTAAAATTTATATTTTTATTATTCTAACATATCAAAAAATAAATGTCAAAAAATTATAAAATTTAAAGTTTATTTTATTAAATAAAACTTAATATTAAATATGTTTTGTTGTAAATTTAAGTTACATTAATTAAAATATCAATTTATTAATAAAAAATCTATAAAATATTAAAAAAATTTTAATTTTAGGGTTGCATTTTTAAAATTTTAAGCATATAATATTTATTGGGTGGATAACCTGGTAAAGTTTTGTTTATATCTGGGTGCATAACTGCTTACAACAGTCCCCAGACGGTGCCGAA
>JAFTUZ010000118.1 GCA_017466005.1 Clostridia bacterium
CACAGTTGTTTCACTTTGTTTTTCACCCTCTTCCATTTCGGCCTCAACTTCTTTAGCAAGTTTGTTTTCACGAATTTTAAGCACAAGCATAACCAAAACACAAACCATAATAACCGCAGTTATTACAAATGGTATCCAAATAGTGTTTGGATTATAAACAATACTACCGTCTGCCCCTACTTTTATAGAGATAAACAAAGCAATAGCACCAGCAAAAATAGCACCAATATAACCTATAAGATTAATAATTGCATTCGCTTTACTACGCAAAGGCTTTGGTGTAACATCTGGCATTAACGCAACAGATGGCGAACGATATATGTTCATAGCAAGCACAACAAGCCCCATAATTACAAACAACCAAATAAGTTGATTGTATAAAAACATTATTGGTATAAGCGGAAACAGCACAACCGCAGAAACAGTTCCTGCAATTATATAAGGCATACGCTTACCCAATCTGCTTTTTGTTTTATCTGAAAAATAACCAAACAATGGCAACATAAACAACGCAAGCAAATTATCTAATGCCATCATAACACCAACTATATAAGAATAACTTTCAGCCGAGCCACCATACCTTTGCATTAGCAAATCTGTTAAAAACAACGGACAGTAAGTATTATAAACTTGCCAAAGCATTAATATGGTAAAAAACGCAAGACCAATATAAATAGTTCTTTTATAGTTAAGTTTTAGCGGTTTTTTCTCTTGCAAATCTTTATCCATATTTTCCCCCTATATTTATTACATTTTAAGTGTAACAATTAAATAAATTTAAAGCAAGTAAATATACTGTTTTACAAAAATTGTTTAAAATAAATTTTAAAATATAATATTAAATTTTATATAAACCAAACTAACAACACCAAAAATAAAATTGCCAATTTTTATAAAAACACATAAAATAAGCAAATTTTATTAAAAAATAGCGTTTTTTTAGTGTTTTTTATGTATTTTTTAACATTTTTTAATAATTTAAACAAAAAAAGAGAAGATTTCACTCTTCTCTAATTTTTTATTAAGCACTTGCTTGATTATCTGTTTGAACACTCTCTTTTTGCGCTGGAACAACCTGCTCAAACTCATCTATTTCTATCTCATTTTCCAACACACTTTCATCTAATTCAATCCCATTTTTTAACTGCAAATTACTAAATGGTGTTTTTGACGCTATCAATAAATTTAACACAGTTCTTGTTTGTCCTGGCGTTAAATTCATTTTATTATTGTCAGTAATTTTGGTTACTGACTGTATTAAATCTTCTACCGACTCGTATTCTTTTTCTTTATCAAAGGTAAAACCTTTTTCAACCGTAACCGAATTTAAAGTATTATCATCTTTATTTTGGCTAACATTGCATAAAACACCATTCTCTACATCTCTATCTAATAAATAGTTACTTGCCACAATATTTGAAATATTGTTTTTATTATATTGATTATATCCCCCTTTAGGTGAAATTATATAATCAAAATTAAATACGCCCATAGCATTTGGTTCATATAAAATATTTACTTTTTCTTCTACTTTTTCACTTAAATCTAATCTAAAACGTGGAGCTCTTTCTGCCAATTTTAAACCAGAATTTGAATAATCAATTCGCTTTTCTTGATTTTCTATATCTTTAAAACTTACTTTTTTATTAACAACATCTTTTTCGGTTACCCCCATTTTTGCCATAACTTCTTCCACAGGTACACCATAACTTATATATTTACCATATTTTTTATCTTCTTCTAGATACTTTTCGTTATGCTTTATTTCACTTTCAATCATTTCTTTTATTATTTCATATCTTGGCAAAGGTGCAAATCTATCACTTTTCTGGTTTTCTTTAGAATTAACCACCCCCATAGCAAGCACCAAAGCAAAACTTTTTGAATAATTATCTAAAAATTTCACACCATTTTCTATTTCCCAATTAGCATTTCTGCTTAATAAACCAAAATTATGTTCATCTATTTCTAATTTATCTTCTTTTTGATATTCATAATTTGCCTTTTTTCCTACAAAAGATTTATTGTATAAGTGCAAACCTTGTTCATCAATAATTAATTCACCAACACCCAAATCACTGCTTTCATTCTCCAAACCAAGTTTTTCTTCATATTCAAATGCATACATAAATTTATCATCACTAAAAGATTTAAACGCCACATTGGTAGATAACATATTAGGTTTTGAATAAGGAGCATATACAACATTTAATACCTGTTTTAAAACAGTTCTTATTTCTTGCTCACTATACCCTAAATTATATTCCATTTTATTTGCAACATTTGCAAGCATAGGGTTTAATACTTGTTGCCCATAACAATACGAAACTATATTAATATTTCGCATATTTTTGCAAGCTTCTTTTAAAGATAGACTTTCTCCGTTTTTATTCATAACTCTTTGCAAAAACAAACCATCTGCAACTTCTTCCACCTCATCGGTAGATAAATCCCCAGTCATTTTATCTTCTTTACTTCCATATCGTATTGAATATATATCCACATACTCATCTTCCGCTTTAACTCCCAAAAATCGCTCGGCAGTTTTTGCCATACCATTTGCAAAACGGTCGCTAATTGTTCCGTTACCGCCCAAACACACTACAATTGGTTTATCTGTTGGAATATCATTAACTTCTATATTCTCCCAACCAATTTCATTTCCTTTAGTTTTTTTAACTCTTTTGCCAATACCATAAGGCAATCTGGTTTTTACTTTATTTTCTTCTGCCATATTTTCCCCCATAATTTTATTACCTATATTTTAACAAAATATTTAATTTAAATCAATCATTTACTATACCCCAAAAAATTAAACAAATTGTTTAAAAAATCACAAATTTTGCCATTTGCATAAATTTTGTATTTATAATTTAATATTTTATAACTTTTGTATGATTTTTTAAGAAAAAATATCCGTATTTAAGATATATAAAAAATTTATTTATAAAATATATAAAAATTTTACTTATTTAAAAGATAAAAATAAAACACCCTAATTTTTATTAGAGTGTTTTATTTTTTATTTAATTATTTATAAATATTTTTTAAGGTAATTGTTTTTATTTTTGTAACTTCATCAAAAGTGCTCATAACACCTTCCGTTCCAAGCCCAGAAGATTTATATCCACCAAATGGCATTTCAAAACTTCTGTGGAAACTTGCACCATTTATAACTGTTCCACCACATTCAAGTTTAGAAACAATATTAAATGCTTTGTTTATATCTTTTGTAAACACACAACCACTCAAACCAAATTTAGAAGCATTTGCAATTTGAATTGCTTCTTTTTCTGTTTTAAATGGAATTACAGAAACAACAGGAGCAAATATTTCATCATCTGTTGCAACATCTGCTGATGCTGGAATATCGGTAATTAAAGTAGGTTCTATAAACGCACCTTTTCTTTTACCACCAGTAACAAGTTTTCCACCTTGTTTTAAAACATTTTTAATTTGCATTTCTGCTTTTATTGCTGCTTGTTCGGTTACCAAACAACCAATATCTGTTTTCTTGTTTTCCGGATTACCCATTACAAGTTTATCCATTCTTTTCTTGGCTTTAGTAACAAATTCTTTTAAAACAGAGTTTTGAACTAAAAATCTTTTACTTGCACAACAAACCTGACCTGTGTTATACATTCTACCCCAAATCATTTCTTCAACTGCCAAATTAATGTCGGCATCTTCCAAAACTATAAAGACATCATTTCCGCCAAGTTCTAGTGCAACGTGTGCCATATGAGAAGCACCATTGTTGTATGTAATCTGACCAACTTTTGTACTACCTGTAAATGTAATACCATTTACCCCAGGGTGTTTTGCCAAAAATTCACCAGATTTCGCACCCTCACCAGTTATAACCTGTAACACACCTTTTGGTAAACCAGCTTTGTGCATTAAATTTGAAAGTTTGATTAATGTTAATGGGTTTTGGTGTGGCGGCTTAACTATTACAGTATTACCCGCAAGTAATGCAGGCGCAACTTTTTGGTCAAA
>JAFTUZ010000119.1 GCA_017466005.1 Clostridia bacterium
AAATTTTTCAAGCGACTATCTTTTCTTCCTAATTGTTGAATATCTGACACGCCAGCTTGACTTAATAATTCTGCTAATTCTCCATTATCTTTATTTATTAAACCATCGTTATTTTTGTCTAATTTGTTAGTTGCAATAAGTTGTCTTGTGGTTGAATCTAAATCTTTAATTCTATACCCTTGCATAATAATATCTCCTTTTCCTGTGAATGTTTTTGTATTAATTTAATTTCCCTTAGAATAGGAGATAAATTTATGTATTATTAATATCCCCTATAAACATGTAACTCAATTAATATTGTGTTACATTAGAGTTGTTTTTTTATAGCCTTAAAACCTTTGTAAAAAGTGTAAAATAGTCGTTTTTAACTAAATTTAAACAGAGGGTGTTTTTTATTAAGAATTGTAAACTTGTTTTGTTAAAAAAGGCAATTTTATTAAGAAAAAATACTTTATGTTCATGTAACACAATATTAATTGTGTTACATTAGAGTTGTCGTTAAAACACACACGAGTAGAGGGTTTTTGCCATGTAAAAATCAAGATTTCTTTTTAGATTCTTGATTATTTAACCAATCAGAACCAATCAATGGTAGTATTGGTAAAACAGCAGGAAAAGCTGCGATTAAAGCACTTATTTCATCTGACGGACCAGCTTCTGTGAACATTTTAGCTAAAAAGCCAAAGTGTTTAAATATTTCATTTTTTACAACACCTTTTTTAAATAATAAATGGGAAATACCAGACAAAGTTAAAATACCAATTAGTCCGACTCCACCTATTAGAGTTGCGTTGCCTGTTGGTTTATATAGATTTCCATTTTTAGAAACTTTTAATTTATCATCAATTAATTGAGCATTTTCAACACCAACTTCTGCAATTAAATCAGCAGTTTTTTGTCGTTCTTTATTTGTTAATTTATCAGCAATTGCACCCATTAAAATCAATGGAGCAGTTAATCCAAACCAAGCAAGAATTGTCTTTTTAGAATTTGGTATTTTTTTATTATGAGTAATCAATGCTGATAACCCTGTTGCTAAAGCACAAGTAGCACCTCCTGCAACAAGAGCTTTGTTGGAATGATAATATTCATTACCTTTTTGAGTCTTGCGTTTGCTCGCTTGAAAATTTATTGAATTGTGATTTTTGATACTAAGTTCCACAACAAACCTTTACTTTATATTTATTATAAAATCCAAAGAATTAAAAAATTGCGTTTTTATATTTTGCTAAATTAAATTAGAAAAAGAGGTTTCATATTTGCAATTTAGTTTAGAAGCGATATCTTTCCAAAAATTATGTATCATTTTATGTAAAGAATTATTGTTCATTATTACTTTTTCACATTTTGCAATTTCATATAATTGTGCCGTAGAAACACCTTTTTCCCTAAATGAATCAATCATTTTTTTATTACCAAAAGGTAAGCCAATTCTATAATGCATAAACTGTTCAACCATAGGTCGTATTTTTCTAGGATATAGTTTGGCATAATCTTTAGAATATTTTTCAGTTGCATAAGTACCATAACTGATCGGGATTTTTTTTGTGCTTATTAATCTAGAGAACTCTCCATTTGAGTTATAAGCAGTTATACTTTTTAATTTTTGAGAAAGCATAAACAGAAAGTCGTCTAATGATACAGGAAATGCCCCAAGCTGATTTGTAGAAAGATGTCCGTGTATGAGTTGATTACCTTCGATTTTATTTAAAAATTTTGACATATCAATTCTT
>JAFTUZ010000120.1 GCA_017466005.1 Clostridia bacterium
GTTTTGCTTTTTGCGATTTTTTTTGTTATTATTAGTTTATCAATAGGAGATTTTTATGTCTTTTCTAAAGCTTGAAAATATTTGTAAAGAATTTAAATCAGAAGCTGAAGTTTTTACTGCTTTGAGTAATGTAAGTTTTGAACTTGAAGATGGAGAATTTGTTGTTATTGTTGGACCAAGTGGAGCTGGGAAAACAACACTATTGAATTTACTTGGTGGAATGGATTCACCAAGTAATGGCCATATTATTTTAGATGGAGTTGATATTTCAAAGTTTAACAAAAAAGAACTCACAAATTTCAGGCGTAACGAAGTTGGATTTGTTTTTCAATTTTATAATTTGATGCCAAATATGACGGTAAAAGAGAATGTTGAACTTGCAACCGAAATTTGCGTTAATTCACTTGCCCCTGAAAAAGTCTTAAATGATGTTGGCTTAGGAGATAAGTTTAATCATTTTCCATCTCAACTTTCCGGAGGAGAACAGCAAAGGGTTTCAATTGCAAGAGCTATTGCAAAAAATCCAAAAATTCTTCTTTGTGATGAGCCAACCGGAGCCCTTGATTATGAAACAGGTAAAATAATTTTAAAAAAGTTGCATGAGATTTCAAAAAACAATAAAAAGCTTGTTATTATAGTTACGCACAATCAAGCAATTAAAGATATGGCGGACAAGGTTATAACTATTAAGAATGGAAAAATAAAAACTATAGTGACAAACTCATCACCAAAATCTATTGAGGAGATTGAGTGGTAATGAAAAAAAGTTTTATACAAAACAACCCTACCTTTGTACAAAACTTTATAACAAAAATGCAAAATAACAAAACATGGACAAATAGCAATGCAGATAAATGCGTAAACGCAATCCAACCATATTTAAAACAAGGGCAAACAGCTTCTTTTACAGCAAACAATTTTAATGCTCAAGTTTTACAAAATTGCAATATAGGTTTTATGCTGGCTTGCGAAAATAAAACTTTTATTACAGATTATTTAACAAATTTATCATCTATAAACGCTAATTCGGTTTGAAATATAAATTCGGAGTTCTGGTTTGAATATGAACAATAAAACTAAAAAAATATTAGAGAATATTTTATACCCTATTTTAGTTATTTTAATAATTCTTGCAATTTGGTTGATTTTTGCAAAAATTGCTAATAGTGAATTTATTATGCCCACCCCTGCCGATACTTTTATTAGTTTAGGCAATTTACTTGTTTCTTCAGAGTTTTGGATTGCTTTTGGAAGCACACTTTTGCGCACTCTTATTGCTTTTGTAATTGCTTTTTTATTAGCAAGCACTTTTGCCCTACTCTCGTTTTTATACAAACCAGTTGCTAAAATTTTTGCACCACTAATTTCAATTTTACGGGCCACACCAACAATTGCAGTAATATTACTTTTTGTTATTTGGACTAATGCTAATATTGCACCAATGCTAATTTCAATTTTAGTAATTTTCCCTATTTTATACACTTCTATTTATTCTGCACTTAATAATTTAGATAAAGACGTTTTACAAATGTGTAAAGTATATAAAGTTAGCAATAAAAATATAATTTTCAAAGTATGTGTTCCACAAGTTTGGGCAAATTGCTATTTATCTGTAAGTTCTGCTATTGCATTAAATTTAAAACTTATGGTGGCTGGAGAAGTTTTAGCAAACACCACGCAAAGTTTAGGTGGTCTTATGCAAGGTGCAAAAATTTATTTTGAAATGGCTGACCTTTTAGCCCTAACAACTGTAACAATAATTTTAGCACTAATATTAGAAAATTTAATAAATTTACTAAATCGCCCTATTAGGAGATGGCAATGATAGAACTTATAAATATAACAAAAAAATACAGCAATAAAACAGTTTTTGAAAACTTAAATTTTGGTTTTGAAGAAAATAAAATTACTGCTATTATGGGAGAAAGCGGTTGCGGAAAAACAACACTGTTAAACATTTTGGCAAATTTAACAGATTATTCTGGAAAAATAGAATCTAATTACAAAAATGTTGCGTATGTATTTAGCAACAATAGATTAATACCAAACTTAACAGTAAAGCAAAATTTAGAACTAATTAATCCCAACATTAATTTAACCGACTACTTAAAATTGGCAGAATTAAATACTGTTGCAGATTTATATCCAAAAGAACTATCTTCTGGAATGGCACACAGAGTATCGCTTTTACGTGCCTTTATACACCCTGCCGACTTGCTTTTAATGGACGAACCATTTAGAAATCTAGACATTACACTTAAATTTAAATTAATTAAACTTTTTAAAGAGTTGTGGCAAAAAAACAAACCTACAGTTTTAATTGTTTCTCATAGTATAGAAGATGTTTTAAATCTTGCTGATAATGTGGCAATTATAAAAAATAGCAAATTTGTTTTTAATGAAAAAACTACAATAAAAAATATTGATAAAAAAATTATAGATATTTTAACAAATTAAAATCACTTGACTTAAAAATAATTTATATTTATAATACTTATGTAAAACATTTAATTTTTATAAAACATAAAATGTTACGTATAAAAATTTAAAGGAGAAAATTATGAAATTTATTTGCCCAGTATGTGGATATGTTCATGAAGGAGATACACCACCAGAAAAATGTCCTTTGTGCGGAGTTGATGGTTCTTTATTTACTCCAGTTGAAGAAGAAAAAGAAGAACCAAAAGAAAATAAATAGATTAAAAAAAGAGTGAAATATAAAACTCGTAGGAGTTTATGTAATCACTCTTTTTTATTAATAATTCAATTATACTATTAAAAATAAATAGTTAGAAATATAAAAAGCACTTCGTTTTTAATAAATAATTAGTTTGAAATTAACACATCAATCACTCTGCTTTTTATTTTATTTTTAGTTTTTTTACTATTTCTTTTTGTTCTTTTGTTATTCTATAACTTTCACAAATTTTTTGAATTGTTTTGTTATGTGTCCAAGTATTAAGTTTTTTATTCTCTAAAATTTGTTTTACATATTTAAAATCATAAACAGCAACCACACTAAAAAACCAAGCAACTGCCATTTTTACATAGTACTCATCATTATTAATATCACATACAATATTGCAACATTCATAGCAAAAATCTGATTTTATTAAATAACACAACATTACAACAACACCAAATCTAATTTCCCAACAGTTGCCACTTTTAATACATTTTTTAGCAAAATCATATGCTTTTTCTAGATTTTTACCCAATATTTTTAAATTTGCTATAGTAGTATCACAAACTCCCCAATTATCTATATAAGGTAAAAATTGAATTAAATATTTTTCTATTTTTTCATAATCATCTTTTAAATAACCTAAAATTAGACCATGCAAAGCATTTTCATCATAATAGTTATGAGGTAACGTGTTTATAAATTTATAACCCAATTCAGTATTAGCAAGTTCTTTTGCCAACTTTTTTAAATCTGGCATTCTGCAACCTATAATCTCTACTGGCTGACCTATAATTTTAGAGTGAAAATCTTTATACTTTAAATCTTGTAACTCAAATAATTTATTTAAAACTTTTTCCATATTAAAATGATATAATATTTTATATAAAATAACAAGTGTTTAATTAAGTTTTATAATTAATAAAAAATATTAAATTTAATAAAAATTTATAAAAACAACATAAAAAAGCAGTAATTATACTGCTTTTTAACTTAATAATCAAAACTTTTAATATCATCAGGTATTAAAACTTCAGAATCACTTTCTTTTTGCACGGCTTCATCTAACTGTTTTAATTTAAAATATGTACCTTCCCCCGTTGCAAGCACAGTACCATTTTTATCAATTATTTTACCAGTTGCCTCAAACATACGTGGAGTATTTTTTCCAAGTTCCGCAATAACAAGCACATCTTCATTTAAAGGAACTGGTTTTCTATACTTAATTTTAAGTTCCATTGTAACAGCATACATATTTTCAACTGTCCATAAAACTCTGCCAATAGTTTCATCTAGTGCCGCACTAATAATTCCACCATGCATACGTTCGGGATAAGATTGATGTATCTCCTTACCATTCAAAGTTCCAACAAGTTTACCATCGTCCATTTCATAAAAATTCATATGCAAACCAGACTTGTTTTGAATACCACAAACAAAGCAATGTTGCGCAACTGTTTGTTTTTTAATTACTTTATGTTCCATAATTCACCTCATATAAATACTATCAAAAAAAGATAAAAAAATCAAATTCTGTACACATTTTTTTATTATATTAATATATACACTTTTTTCTTTTTGTGCTATAATTTACGCAAGGAGTTAAAAATGACTAACTTAAATAACGAAGAAGAAAATATAGAAAGTATAGCAAGACCAGCCAAAAATAGAAAAGAATTTTATATTCAAGCACTTAAATTTTTATGCTTTTCCGCTACCGCAGCAGTTATACAACTACTTTCATTTACACTTTTAAATGAACTTTGCACTATTCCATATTGGCCAGCATATCTTACATCTCTAGTTTTATCGGTAGTTTACAATTTTACTTTAAACAGAAAATTTACATTCAAATCAGCAAACAACATACCTATAGCAATGACAAAAGTTTTTTGCTATTATTTAGTGTTTACCCCACTTTCAGTTTGGTGGGGTGACGCCTTAACAAATATAGGTTGGAATGACTACGTAGTTTTAATAGGAACTATGATAATTAATTTTGTAACAGAATTTTTATATAGCACATAATTTGTGTTGAAAAAAGAAAAATCAAAAACCATTAAATTAATAAACGAATAACCATATAAAAAGAGTGGAAAACCCACTCTTTTTATATTAAATAAACTTTAATTATTTATTAAGATAATATTCAACCATTGCTTCAATAATACAATCAGTTACTTTATCCATACCAGTTTGTTTTAAATGAACACCATCTGCAGTGTAAGTATTAATGTTTGATAATGTTATACCACAGTTGTTATATAAATCCACCAAAACAACTCTGTTTTTAAACATATCGCTATTACACAAATCAATAATTACTTGATTAAAACTTGCAAACTTTGTAATCTGTGAACCGCTAAGGCTTCTCATTGTTAAAGAGCAAGCAAATATATCTGCATTTTCATATTCTACACTCATTTTGTGTAGCATTATAGCATAGCATTCTGCAAATGTTGTTGGTGTAGCATAATTAAATGTGCCATCGCCATTATCTGTTATAAGACTGTCCCAATCAATATCGGTAACACTACCTGAAGCATTTTCAATATAATAGTCATTTGTTCCAATCATAATTGCAATCACATCAGGATTTGTTCCGGCATTATTGCCAGTATCGTCGTGTAATTGAACACATCTAGTTTTATAAGCAGCAGTAACTGTTTCTTTACCTGATTCTGGTCTATCACTTACAACTCTTGCTCCACCAGAAGAATTATTGACTAGTAAATTCATTCCTGTGTTGTTAGCAAGTTGCATCCACCAAGTTTGGTCTGCACTTGTTACATCTGAAGTTGACCCCGTGTACCACACCAAGTTGTCTTGAATTGTACTATTTGTGTTTTCAGAGTCGTTAGAAATTCCTGTATATGTTGAAATACTATCTCCAAGAATTGACAAATTCTTACCTAAGAGTTTTTTTTTAAAGCTTCAGCAGTTTCTTCTTCTTGAAGATTTTCAAGATGTTCTGCAAATGTAAATTCCTTAGTATATTCAGCAGTTATACCATAATAAAGACCAAACTGGTCACCAAAGTTAGAATCTGCACCCGAACCACGCAAATCACTTTGAGAATTACGCCAATCCAAATTATCCGGCATTTTAATATAACCACCTATTGTGTTTTTAGCAGTTTTATCTATTGAGAAACCTAATTTTTCTGTACTAGTATTTATAGTAAGTGGTGTTTCTAACTCAACAGTTATAAATTTATTTACTTCATACCAACCCTCACTGTCGCTATCGGTGCAATTTGTAAATTCGCTAGAAGGTAAAGTTATATTGTAAGTTTGTAAAACCTGATTGTCTGAAACATTTATTACTGCAAGAACAAACACTGGAGAGTTTAATGTTGCAACAGCAGTTACAGGGATAGTTACTTTATTTACTTTAATTGTGCCCACATTAGTATTGTTAACTAAACTATAATATCCTGTATCAGAAGATGGTGTTGGGAAACTCCAAGCCGAACTATCTACCGCTTGTAAATCTTCATTAAAACCTTCATTTATTGTTCCCAAAGTTACAGCACTTGCTTTTACACTAACAACCAATTTATCATTTTTATTATTAGTTTCTTCAAATAGTTCGCTTCTTGTTGTTTTATCACAAATTGTATGGAATCCATATTCATCGTTGCCATTAACTTCTTCATAAGAATATAATGTAACATTTGATGTTCCACCACCCAAAACAATAGTATCTGTTTCGGATACAATAAGATTTAATGGTATTGTGTTCAAACCAGCTTGTAATTCATAAGCAGTTGATGTTGTAGATAATGTAGAACCTGTTGTTCTTGCTTCTACAATATTATTTAGACTCGCAGTTCCAATTTCTAATATACCTGCAGTTTTTGCATATACACTTATTTCAGATATTTGAGTTCCTGAATAGCAAGTTTTGTTTATTGTAGGGAAATAGTTATTCATAAGGGCAATAGGATTAATTGTAGATACTTCATTTTGTGTAAAGTATTTATTTCCATATAATCCCAAAGTATTTTCAGCGAAGCCTTCACCTGAAATTACTGCTTGATAGTTTGTTTTTTCCGTTCCTTCCCAAATGTATCCGTCATAACCAACATAAACAGAAGTTCCATCTTCGCCTTTATCACCTTTTATGTTAGATATCCAGTTCCAAGTATTTTCGGCTGTACATTGATATATATCACAAGTTTCAGTGTTAAAATATAAATCACCTACTCTTGCATTTGTAACAGTAGCATTAATTTCACTACCAGTACCAGTTACGGCAGTACCTGTAAGCCACGCTGCCCCAGTTACTCCAGTACTTCCTGGTTGTCCTGTATCTCCTTTAAGATTAGAAAGCCAATTCCAAGTATTTTCATCAACACATTGATATAAATCACAAGTAGTTGTATTAAAGTATATATCTCCAACCTTTGTATTTTCTACAGTTACTTCTATACCAGTACCTGTTCCAGTAACCGCTGTTCCAGTAAACCACA
>JAFTUZ010000121.1 GCA_017466005.1 Clostridia bacterium
GTGAAGCCAAAATAAGTTTTTTAATTTTTATTTTTCTTGCTTTTTTTAAAAGATTTTCAAACATAAAATTGAAAAAATAGCCTAAAAACAATAAAGAAACACAATATCTATAATAATTGTATGTAATATATGGAACCCAAGTATTGCTCGAATAAATGCTATAAAAAAAGTAAGCGGTTAAAATAAAAAATATTGAAAGATAAAGCAGTTTTGATTTATTAACTAAGCGAATAAAATTTGTTAAAAGTAATAACGTAATAACAATAAGAATACCTTTTATAACTCCTTGATACGGGCCTATAAACTCAGCAGGATGAATTCCTAACATATTAGGCAATCCAAAGGAAAAAAACTTGCCTAAAAACATTCCGATATAACGCCCGCCGTGCTGTTGAGCAAATTCTTCTTCCACCAAACAACCAAACAAATTTTCACCGTGTGTATAATGTGAAAAATAAATATCATCGCCCCAAAAAGAGCCATAAAATGTTAAATATACGATAATCGGAACAATAAGCGCAGACAAGAAGATAACTAATAAAGAAACAACTCTATTTGTTATCTTTATTTTTTCTATATTCACAAATTCTCTCCACTAATCCCAACAAAAAACTAAAGAGCTTCCCCTTTAGTTTTTATTATACGCCATTTAAGGATATTATCAACTATTTAACAGCTTTTGTAATTTCTGCTGTGATATCAGTTCCACCTGATAAAACAACACCTTTTGCTAACACTAAATTATATCCATTAGCTTTTGCATTTTCATCAATTACATTAGAAATATTTTTATCAATAGCTAACAATTTTGTTTCATAATTTTTAGCAATAGCTTCACGTTTTGTTTGGAATTCTTTATTATATTTTTCTTCTAAAGCTTTTTTCTTCTTTTCATCAGTTTCTTTAGTTATATTTGTTTTTGCTGTTTCAATAAATTTAGCTAATTCTTGACCTTTTTTCTTTTGTTCATCTTTTAGAGCTTTTACTTGAGATGAATTAGCAACAACTTTTTGAACGTCAACAACAGCAACTTTAAAATTAGCTGGAACATCTGACATTGCATAATTACTTGCAACTAAACCAAGTCCAAACGCAACCATTGCTACAGATAAAATTTTCAAACTGTTTTTCATATCGTACTCCTTTTAATATGCTGATTATAGCATTTTTAGTAGTGTTTTTCAATTTGGTAAGTTAAGCTATTTCTCTTCAAAAGCTTTTTTTATTGACTCTTCAAAGTTAGGTTTTAAGATACCTTTTTCTGTAATAATACCAGTAATTAATTCATGCGGAGTTACATCAAAACCAGGATTTATAACATTAACTTCTTTAGCACAAACCCAGTCACCATTAATATGAGTAACTTCTTCATGTGAACGTTCTTCAATAGGAATTTCTTTGCCAGATTTTATTGAAGTATCAATAGTTGAAAGTGGTGCTGCAATATAGAATGGAACATTGTGATATTTTGCTGCAATAGCTACTGTATAAGTACCAATTTTATTTGCAGTATCACCATTTGCTGCAATTCTATCTGCACCGACAACTACCATATCAATCATACCTTTTGACATAAAATAAGAGCACATTCCATCAGTGATTAATGTTGTAGGAATACCGTCTTGAGTCAATTCCCAAGTAGTAAGTCTTGCACCTTGTTGGCGTGGACGAGTTTCATCTGCAAAAACTTTAATTGTAGGGTCTTTAGCATAAGCACTTCTAATAACACCAAGTGCTGTACCATAACCAACTGTTGCTAATGCACCAGCATTACAGTGAGTTAAAATAGTTGCACCTTTTGGAACTACACTTGCACCATATTCACCCATTTTTTTATTTATTTCAATATCTTCATTTTCAAGCTTTACGCCATTTTTTACTAAAGCATTTTTAATATCTTCTACATAGCCATTAATAGAATTAGCTAACTCCATTTGCTTATCAACAGCCCACATAAGATTAACAGCCGTAGGACGTGATGATTTTAAATATTCTGCTTTTTCATTTAATTTTTTAAGAAATTCTACTTTATCAGTTGTTGTGTTTGCTAGTTCAATAGCAGCTAAAGATACACCATGAGCCCCTGCAATACCGATA
>JAFTUZ010000122.1 GCA_017466005.1 Clostridia bacterium
AAATAAAACAAAAAGTTTTAGCAGATTTTAATCAAAAGCGACTAGAAGCCGAAGTAAAGGCAAAAAACAATGCATCTTTTGCTAGAAAAAACAACCCGCAATTTGCAAAATTAGAACAAGATAAACGAGCATTAAATTTAAAATTAGCCCAAACAAATACAGTTAATGAAAGAACAAAACTTGAAAACGAACTAATAAAACTAGATGATAAACTAGAAAAAGAATTAATTAAATTAAAATTAACTTTTAAAGACATTACCCCACAATATTCTTGTACCGAATGTAAGGATTATGGAATTGTTAAACGCAAAATGTGCAACTGTTTAAAAAAAGAAATAAACAAACGTTTACTTGCATACAGCGGACTTAAAGATTTTAACGGACATACTTTTAAAGATGTTGATGAAACACTTTTTAAAAATAATAAAAATTTAGAAAAGGCACATAAAATTGCAAAAGATTATGCTAGCAAATTTCCTAACGTAAAAATAAAAAACTTAATTTTTCTTGGCGAAGTTGGTGTTGGTAAAACTTTTTTATTAGAATGTATTGCCAATGAATTAATTAGTAAAGATGAATTTGTTGTGTTCTCTACCGCATTTAACTTTTCAAACGCAGTTATTAACGCATTAACAAAATCAGAAGCAGAACGCCAAAGTTTGCTTTCTCCATTTTTAGATTGCGACCTTCTAATTATAGATGATTTGGGTAGTGAACCTTTAATGAAAAATTTATCTATAAATGCCCTTTTTAATATTATTAATGAAAGAGAAAGAAAAAACAAACCTTATATAATAAGCACCAACTTAAATTTAACAGACTTAAACGAAAGATATGGCAACCGTATTTTTAGCAGACTTTCAAACCAACGCACTAACGCATATATTAAATTAGATGGTGTAGATTTAAGATTAAAAAAGAACTAATTACTAGTTAGTTCTTTTATTTTATATTATAAAAAATCAAATGAAATTTTATCGGAAACAAGAGCAATAAATTCGCTACTAGTTAATCTTTTATTGTCGCCTATAATTTCTAAACCAAGTAAATCATTAATACGTTTTATATTTCCATTTTCGCAAGCAATCTCTATGGCGTGCCTTAATGCCCTTTCTACTTTTGCATATGTAGTGTTAAATTTTTGAGCTAAATAAGGATATAACTCTTTAGTTACTTTATTAATCATATCTGGGTTAAAGGCTGTTACTTTTATAGCCTCTCTAAAATAAGTATAACCTAAAATGTTAGGTGGAATACCAACACTTATACATATATTAGAAATTCGTTCATCTATCAACTTATCTTTTCTACTGGTATTAACTGCAAGTTTTTCGTTTTCTGTTTCTATAATCTGATTTACAATATTTAAAAGCATCTCCTTTGTGCAATTACTAGGAATAATCATATTAACACCCACAGTATGTGCAAACTCACGCAAGTTTTTAGTTATAAAATCTGATATTAAAACAACATTAATATTAGGATAATTTTTTGATATTTTTTCTGCAAGTACCAACGCATCATTATCAAACATAAACATATCAATAAACACAACATTAACTTCATTATTTGCAATCCACATTAAAGCACTTGTAGAATTTGCAAAAATCTTTTCAAACTTAACTTCCATTAAATTATGAGATAGCCCAGCAATATAATCAGCAAGCAAAGTATCATCGGTTACAAGTATAAAATTTTTCATATTATCACCTTTTTAATTTTTAAATTAACAAAATAATAATATTAGTAATAAATTTTTACAAACAAAAATGTAGAAATTTGTAAATATTTTTGTTTTTTGATAACAATATTTATTAAAAATTGTAGAAAAATGTCTAATTGATGTAAAAATTATTGGTTTTTGTTATTAAATAAAAAATAAAATGCTATATTAGCATTTTATTCTTCAATAGAAAATGATTTCATTATTTCTTCCAAACTTTCTGTTGGAACCAAAGCTTCTTCTAAAGAAAAACCTTTTTCCTTTTCTTTTTCAAAAGCATTAGCAGGCGGAATATGAAAAACATCTTTACCCAATTTCCCCATAGAAGCAGGAATATCTACACCTTCACCATTCAAAAATCTTTCCGCACTTGATTCTTGTGTAACAGTTGTTGTTTCTGTAGTTATAACTAATTTTTTGTTTGGGCTATTCTTTTTAATTATTTCTGAAGATTTATGTATTTTTTTACCGCCACCCATTCTAGTTAAAACACTTTTTGCATACAATTTACCTTCTTCCGATTGCATTGAAAAACTTGTTTCAAGAGTCATAGACAATGCTTTATTAAAATCACCGGTAACATCTTCAACTTGCCCTTCTGGAACGTATTTTACCAGTTCTGTGTTTAATTTATGCAACACATCGTCCCATTTTCTATACAAAAGCTGCATTCTTCTAATTTCTAGTTCATACACAGTTTTTGCAGAATCTATGATTTTTTGAGCCTTTTCTTCAGCATATTCCAATTCACGTGTTATTTTAGCATCTAAACTTTTTTGTTTAGCAAGCATTTGTTGTAAATCTATATTTTCTTGTTTTAATTCTACTATTTTTTGGTTTAATTTTTTTATTTGCTCGTCATTTTCTTTTTGGATTAAATTTAAATAGCCATCTACTTCATTAATAGAATATCCATTTTGTTCTTTGTTAAATATTTTCATTTTAACCTTCTTGGAATTTATTTTTTAGGTTTTGATTTCCTTGGTTTTACACCATCTTGTACTTCTATAATCGTAGTAACTGTTTCTTCTTTATCTATACTTTCAACTTCATTTTCTTTTAAATCTGTATCTTCAACTACTGGCTGAATCTCTTTTGGTTTATCCACTTGTTCTTTTTCATCTAATATGTTTTCGGCTTTATTTTCTTTTATTTCTGCCTTATTTTCTATATCAATTTTACTTTCATTTGCTATATTGTTTAATTCTTTTGGTTGCTCTTCTTTATTATCATTACCATTAACTAATGCTGGTTTAGGTTGTTTGTTGCTGTATTTATACTTATCTAATAAATAAATCATTAAGGCAATACCACCAGCAATAATTATTAAGCTTAATACTTGGCTTGTTCTTAAAGTACCCACCATTAAAGAATCCATTCTTAAACCTTCAGTAATAAATCTAACAGTACCATAAGCAATCATATAGGTAGATAAAACCATACCCCTTATGTTACATTTTTTAATTAACATACATAAGGCAATACAAATAATAAAGCTACAAATACTTTCATAAAAGAAAGTTGCCATATGCCAACCAGAGCCATCACAAGCACAGCCACTATAATAACAATTTTCTATATAAACACCTATTGGGAAAAAATTACAACTATCCCCTAATGCTAAACCGTAAGCTTCTTGATTTGCAAAGTTACCCCATCTACCTATACATTGCCCCAAAATTAAGCAAGGCATAACTAAATCAGCAATATCTAAAAAATTACGTTTTCTTATAATACAGAATAATAATGCACCCAAAGCACCACCTATTATAGCACCGTAAATTGCAATTCCACCATTCCATATTGCAAAAGCATTTTCATCCCAAGGACCACCATTAAATATCAAAAAGTAAAGCCTTGCACAAATTATTGCAGGCGGAAATACCCATAAAATAAGTTCAAAAGGTAAATCTTTTGGTAAATTCCTATATTTTG
>JAFTUZ010000123.1 GCA_017466005.1 Clostridia bacterium
AATTTTGGCATAAACACTCATAACTGGTTTTAGTTCGTTATGCCCATAGCCATACATTCCAATTCCTATTCTGGCAAAATTTAATCCATAAATATTGTTAGATAAAAATGTTTCGGTATTTGCAATATGGGTTGGAATATTGTTAAGCCCGCATCTATCTATTAAATTATTAAATTTTATAAACTGGCTTTTAGTTCGGTGTAAATTATTGCTATCATTTCCGCCCATATGTGTACATATTCCTGCTATTGCAAGGTAGGGGCTTTTATTTACAAAATTAACTATTCTTTTAAGTTCTCTGTGGGTATGTATTCCAAGCCTGTGCATACCTGTGTCAATTTTTATATGAATATTGCACACTTTTTTTAATTTTTTTGTATATTTTTCTAACATTTTAACATCAAATAAAGATTGTACGCAAAATTCAACATCATTTTTTATAGCATTAAAAAGTTTTGTAGGTAATAATGCTCCGATTACAACAACTGGCTTTTTTGTATATTTTTTTACTTTTATTGCTTCGCTGTTATTTACAACACAAAAGCCATCACTTATTTGGTTTAAAGTTAAAACGCACTGTTTTAAACCATGACCATAAGCGTTTGCTTTTACAACAGAATATAATTTAGAGTTTTTTAATTGTTGTTTAAAAAAATTGGCATTAAAGGCTAGATTTTGTAAATTTATTTCTTTATAAAAATTATTTTTCATAACAAAACCTTCCTTAAATATTGGTAAAATATATTATTCTAATTATTAAAATTTTGTTAATGTATTGAAAATTTTTTAAATATGTTCTATAATTGAAAAACTTAAAAATTAGGAAAGACAGGCTTTGTGTTACGAAAGAAAAATTTTAAATAGAACTTTGTTGATGCTTATAATTTTATTGGTTTCCATTTTGTTGTTTTTGTTTGGCAAAATTTGTATTGGAAAAGTTTTTGCATCTGAATTTGAAAATAAAACATACTTTTCTTACACCATAGCCAACAATGAATATGTGGTTAGTAAAACAGAAAATATAAACGATTTTTCAAGTTTAAGTTTGCTGATTG
Organism: Clostridia bacterium; assembly: GCA_017466005.1. Next base: position 1,056 of record JAFTUZ010000123.1, read on the forward strand.
CGGATTTACCAGATAATTCTGTAATAAAATTTGAAAACGATTTTGTTATTACCGAGTGTTTAAATATTGTTAATAAAACTTTAACTTTTAAAGGTAATATAACTTTTGAATCTAATTTAGCAATGAGTTTTATAAATTCAGAAATTTATTTTTACAATTTTAGTTTAACCAATACAACAGGTAATGCTGTTATTATAGATGAAAATAGTTTGCTAACCATAGAATATTCTGATATAAAAAGTTTTAACAATGCAATTACAAATAAGGGTAAACTTGTTGTATATGAAAGTTTTGTTGAAGTTATAAATTCTAATGAATCTGCTATAGATAATACAGGTAGTTTGGTTATTGCTGGTGATTGTAATATTAAAACAAATAATATTTGTGATATAAAAACGAACAATATAATTGTGGCTTACTATAATTCTGAAATATATTTAGGAAATACATTAAAAATATTTTACACTGCTGTAATAGATTTTTCTGTAAATACTCCAATAGTAAATTATGTAACCGAAGCAAATAAAGATTGTTTTGTATTATCTAACGAAGGGTGTACTTTAGAACAAAGAATAATGAATTTGTATTTAATTAAAGGTATAAGTCCAGTAATTACTGCAAATTTTATAGATGAGCATAACAATAAAACATATTCTTATTATTTTATAAACAGTGGAAAAGTAGCGGCATTTGAGCCAGAGTATAATTTTCCGTATAAGTTTTTAGGCTGGTATAATGCAGATATAAAATTTGATTTTGATTTTACCATAACAGAAAACATAAATTTGTATGCAAAGTTTACAAAATATGAAAATTTATATAACTATACAATTGGTATGGTAGATGATAATTATTATGTAAAAGCCAGATTTTGTTCAGCAATAGATGAGTTAGTGCTTTACTTAAATAATTTGGGTAAAGTTAGTAACGAAATTTGTTATATAGAAAATGTGTTAAATACAATAGATATAAATAGAAAAGATAATGATAAGTTAAATAACTGTATTTTAAATTTTGAAACAGAAGTTTTTAATTTAAACTTTATAAATGGTGGTTATGAAATAACTGGCAACGCAAAAATAAATAATTTAACTATAGAAAGTAATGCTTGTGTTAATTTTAAGGAATGTGATAGTTTAAAGATAAATAATTTTAACAATTTTGGTAATGTTAGTTTTTCTGATTGTTTTATAAATAATGCAACATTAAATAATTTGGGAAGGTTGGATTTAGCATATAGTAATTTGTTTGGAAGTATAATAAATAATAGCGGAGCAATTTTAAATATATCTAATTCTTTTATACTTTCAACTATGGTTTGTGTGGAAAATTATGGAACATTGTATATAGGCGGTATATGTAGTTTGGTGGGCGAATATGTAGAAATTAAAACGGCTTGCCCAATTTATGCTTATGATATTAATAATGTAAAATATATTGGAAATAAACTTACTGTGGATTTTATTGAAAAGTTAGATGTTGCTATTTATAATAGTAGTTTAGAATTTTTTGAAAGTGCAAACAGTTTAGTAGATTTAGTGTTAGATGGCTCTGATATAAAGTTAGAGTACTATATTATTGTTTCTTTAAGTTATGAAAACAAGATTGATGATTTTCGTGTTAAAAAGTATTCTACTGCTAAAAGTTTAGAAATACCGATTTTAGAAAAGTTTACCTTTACAGGATTTTATGTTAACGATATACTTATAGATGAAAATTATGTTTTTGAAAATAATACTTTGGTAGTTGCAAAGTATGTTGAAAATATAATAACTGGAATTAAGATAATTAATAATGTTTATGATTATAGTGGTAATGAATTAACTTTTGATGTTACTGGTTTTAATATTAATGATAAAATTTTATATTTTGTTAACAACGAATACACCACGCAAAAGCCAAGCTTTATAGATGCTGGTAATTATGAAATTAAAATAAAAATTGAAAGAGAAAATTATTTTGATTTGATAATTATAGATAATTTTATAATAAATAAAGTTGATTATAGTTTTGATAATAATAATATAAAATTTGATAATAACGAAGTAATTTTGTTAGATGTAAATTTAATTAATCCAGTAATTTATTATTCTTTAAATGAAAATACTGGCTATTCACTTGTAATTCCAGAATTAAAAGCAGGGAACAATAAAATTTACATACATATAGAAAGTGCTAATTTTAATTTAGTTAAAACTTTTATTAATGTTTATGTAGATAAAGACTCTGGTGATTTTACTATGTATATTGTATTTATAGTTTTGGCTATATTGGTGATAGGTGGTGGCTTTGTGGTTTTATATAATTTAAAATTAAAAAGCAAAAATAAGAAAATAAGAATTGTAGATTATAAAAAAGATGAGTAAAAGCAAAATTATACAAAAAAGTGTATATTATTCTGCTAAAAAATTTTAAAAATAAATAAAAAAATTTTACCAACGAAATTAAAAAAGTTTATGTTTTTCGCTTTATAATGCGGTTTAATTAACTTTTTAAATTCTAAAATTTTTGTGCAACTTGCACAATAAAAACACAATATCTAGTATTCATTAAATTTAATTGACACTATATCTTGTGTGTGCTAAAATAAAACAAATACAACAAACAAGGGGGATAAAAACGTGTTTACGCAAATAATTAAAAGAGATGGACGTATAGCGGATTTTGATGTAACTAAAATAGAAAAAGCAATTTTAAAGGCTATGAATGCTATTGGTAGCAAGGAGATTAACGATTGTCGTAAACTTGCAAAAGTAGTAGAAGTAGAGTTAGAAGTTAAGTTTGTAGATGAAATTCCAGACGTAGAGTCTGTGCAAGATATTGTGGAACAAGTATTAATGAAAAACAACTATCCAGATGTGGCAAAAGAGTATATTTTATATCGTGCAAAAAGGTCTAAAGTTAGAGAAATGAATACAAGCCTTATGAAAATTTATGACGAAATTATTTCTTGCGATGCTAAAGACAGTGATTTAAAACGTGAAAATGCAAACGTAGATGGTGATACTGCTATGGGTGCAATGCTTAAATTTGGTTCGGAAGGGGCAAAAGATTATTTTTTAAAGTATATAATAGCACCAGAACAAGCAAAAGCACATATGAACGGTGATATTCATATCCACGATTTAGACTTTTACACATTAACAGAAACTTGTTGTCAGATTGATATTGTTAAATTATTTAAAGGTGGTTATTCTACAGGTCATGGCCATTTAAGAGAGCCTAATGGCATTAGTGTTTATAGTGCACTTGCTTGTATAGCAATACAATCTAACCAAAACGACCAACACGGTGGTCAAAGTATTCCAAACTTTGATTATGGTTTGGCACCAGGTATTGTAAAAAGTTATAAAAGATATTATTGGAAAAACTTTGCAAAAGCCTATGAATTATTGGTGGGTTCTGATAAAACAGATGAAATTAAAGAAACATTTATAAAACTAGAAAAAGAAAAAGGTGTTTTTGCCACACTTAAACAAAATGACGAGTTTGATAAATTAGAACGTGAAGCATTTAAAGATGTAGAAGAAGTTATATTTGAAAAAATTAAAAAATTTGCAAAAGAAAAAGCCGAACTTGAAACAGATAAAGAATGTTATCAAGCAATGGAAGCACTTGTTCACAACCTTAATACAATGCACTCAAGAGCAGGTGCGCAAGTTCCATTCTCTTCAGTTAACTTTGGTTTAGATACAAGCCCAGAAGGAAGAATGGTTGTAAAAAATATGTTGCTTGCAACAGAAGCCGGTTTGGGTAATGGCGAAACTCCTATTTTCCCAATCAGTATTTTTAGAGTAAAAGAAGGTATAAGCTATAATCCTACCGACCCTAACTACGATTTATTTAAATTGGCTTGCAAGGTTAGTGCAAAAAGATTATTCCCAAATTTCTCTTTTGTAGATGCTCCATACAACTTAAAGTATTATAAAGAAGGCTGTCCAGAAACCGAAGTTGCTTATATGGGTTGTAGAACTCGTGTTCTTGGTAATGTCTATGACCCAACAAGAGAAATTACTTTTGGTCGTGGTAATTTAAGTTTTACTACAATTAACTTGCCAAGATTGGGTATAGAAAGCAAGGGTGATATAAACAAATTCTACACAATGCTTCAAAGTAAAATGGAATTGGTTGTAGAGCAATTATTAGACCGTATGGCAGTACAATCACGTAAAAAAGTGAAAAACTATCCATTCTTGATGGGGCAAGGTGTTTGGATTGATTCTGACAAATTAAAACCAGAAGATTCTATTGCAGAAGTTATTAAGCACGGAACTTTATCGGTAGGTTTTATTGGTCTTGCGGAAGCACTTATTGCATTAACTGGTAAACACCACGGTGAAAGTGAAGAATCTAGAAAATTAGGTTTAGAAATAATTAAATATATGCGTGATTACCTTGATAAAGTTGCAGATGAGAAAAAATTAAACTTCTCACTTTTGGCAACACCAGCAGAAGGTTTGAGCGGTAGATTTATTAGAATAGACCGTAAAAAATATGGTGAAATAAAAGGTATAACAGATAAGGATTATTATACTAATAGTTTCCACGTTCCTGTTTACTATAATATTTCTGCTTTTGATAAAATTTCTATTGAAGCCCCTTACCATGCTTTAACCAATGCAGGACACATAACTTATGTTGAGTTAGATGGTGATACTTCTAATAATGTAGAAGCTTTTGAAAAAGTAATCCGTCATATGAAAGAAAGTGGAATAGGTTATGGTTCAATTAACCACCCAGTAGACCGTGACCCAATTTGTGGATACAATGGTATTATTGGTGAAACTTGCCCTAAATGTGGAAGAAAAGATGGACAAGATGGTGTAAAATTTGAACGTATTAGAAGAATAACTGGTTATTTGGTTGGAACTTTGGAAAACTTTAATAACGCAAAACGAGCAGAAGAAAAGGCTCGTGTTAAACACGGAATGGGCTGTAAGTGTGGACAATAATTAAAAACATAAAGGATTGCAATGGAAAAAATTAGAGTAGCAGGTTTGGTTAACGATTCTATAACTGATGGTCCGGGTATCAGATTTACAATTTTCGTGCAAGGTTGTCCGCATAATTGTAAAGGTTGTCATAATCCACAAACACACGATTTTGATGCGGGAAAGTTGTATGATGATGAAGAAATATTTACACAAATAAAAAACAATCCGCTTTTAACCGGTGTAACCTTTAGTGGTGGCGAACCTATGTGTCAGGCAGATAAGTTGTTGCCACTTGCTAAAAAAATCAAAGAACTTGGGCTGGAACTTGCTATATATTCTGGTTTTTTATATGAAAATTTAATTCAAAAAAATGACAGTATAAAAAACTTACTAAACATTGCAGATGTTCTGATAGATGGTCCTTTTGTGGAAAGTTTACGAGATTATAGTTTAAAATTTAAAGGCTCATCTAATCAAAGAGTGATAGATTTAAAACGCTCTATTTCATCTAACGAATTAGTTATTATTACAGATGATAGATGGAATTAACGGAGATAAACTATGGAACAAGAAATTAGGGTAATACACAAGCAAAGAAAACCTTATTTAAATATGCTATCAGAGTTTTTAAAATCTGTTTTGGCAGGTATGTGCATTAGTTTGGGCGGTATTGCTTATTTGGCTGCACAAAATAAAATTGTTGGGGCGTTGTTCTTTACTGTTGGGCTGTTTATGGTTTTAACAATGGGGTTAAGTTTATTTACTGGTAAAATTTGTTATTGCCTTGAAAACAAGCCAAGTTATTTATTAAGATGTGTCTTGGTGTGGCTTGGAAACTTGCTTGGTGCGGTAATTATGGGCTATTTAATACAACTAACAAGGCTAGATAGTTTGCAAAGTGCAGTTGTGGAAATTGCCAACACAAAACTTAACGATACATGGTATAGTTTGTTTATATTGGGTATTTTGTGTAATATCTTAATTTATGTTGCTGTTGATGGGTACAAAAATAACCAAACAGCATTAGGTAAATATCTTTCGGTGTTTTTTGGTGTTAGTATATTTGTTTTGTGCGGTTTTGAACACTGTGTTGCAGATATGTTTTATTTCAGTTTTGCTGATGCTTGGAGTTTAAAAACACTGGGTTATGTGCTGATAATAACACTAGGAAATACTGTTGGTGGATTGCTATTTCCGTTGTGTAAAAAATTATTTAATAAAGAGATTGCTACTTAAAGCAATCTTTTTTGTTTGTTTTTTAATTAATTCCAGCAAAAACTCTTGACAAAAACATTAAAATGTTATAAAATAATACAAGTCTATTCTTTTGGAGAACTAGCCCCTCAACAAAGTGAAAGGCGTTTTTTAATTAAATATATTTCGGAGGAATTTCCAATTATGAAAACATTTATGCCAAAAGCAAGTGATGTGGACAGTAAGTGGTGGGTTGTTGACGCAACAGATATTCCATTAGGACGCCTAGCAAGTCAAGTGGCTATGGTATTAAGAGGTAAAAACAAACCTACTTACACACCTCACGCAGATATGGGAGACCATGTAATAGTTATCAACTGTGATAAAGTTGTCTTAACTGGTGACAAAATAAACCAAAAAACATACCGTTACCACACAATGTATCCAGGTGGTGACCGTGAAATTGCTTACAAACTTTTAATGCAAACTAAAAGTGATTTTATTGTAGAAAAAGCGGTTAAAGGTATGATGCCTAAAAATGTTTTAGGTAGAAAAATGCTTAAAAAATTGCGCACATACAAAGGTGCAGAACACCCACACGAAGCGCAAAACCCACAAGTTCTTAAAATTAAAGGAGGAAGATAATTATGGCAGCTGCAACTAAAAAAGCTAAATCAAATGTAGTTCAAACACCAGCAACTGGTCGTCGTAAATCTTCCATTGCACGCGTTCGCCTTGTAGCGGGAGCAGGTAAAATTACAATTAATTCAAGAGATATTGAAGAATATTTTGGTCTTGGTACATTAAAACAAATTGTTCGTCAACCATTAGAATTAACTCAAACATTAGATAAATTTGATGTATTAGTTAATGTTAAAGGTGGCGGTTTGTCTGGACAAGCAGGTTCTATTCGTCATGGTATTGCAAGAGCTCTTGTAAAAGTAAGTGAAGAATACAAACCAATTTTAAAAACAGCTGGTTTATTAACACGTGACTCTCGTATGAAAGAACGTAAAAAATACGGTCTTCACAAAGCACGTAGAGCTGTTCAATTTAGTAAAAGATAATTTGTATATTGTACAACAAAAAACTTTGCTTTTTGCAAAGTTTTTTTGTTTTTTATTTAGTTGTCAAAACAAAATTGTTTGTGTATAATATAAATGCTTTTTAAAATTTAGGGGGATTTATGGAAAATTATTATGACATTATAATTATAGGCGGAGGTCCTGCTGGTATGACTGCGGGCATTTACATTCAACGTGCTGGGCTAAAGGCTTTGATGATAGAAAAAGGCGGTATAGGTGGTCAGGTTGCTACAACTCCTGATATTGCTAACTATCCAGGATTTATAAAAGTAGATGGGTTTGAATTATCGCAAAAAATGTTTGAGCAGGTAACAGCATTAGGTGTTCAAACAGTGTTTGGCGAAGTTGCTGATGTTGATTTAAAGAACAACATAAAAACAGTAAAAGTTAATGGGCAAACATATTCTGCGTATGCTGTTATTTTGGCAATGGGTGCATCTTCTCGTGGGCTTGGTGTAGAAAACGAGTTTAAGTACATAGGTAAAGGTTTAAGTTATTGTGCTGTTTGTGATGGTAACTTTTTTAGAAATAAAACTGTTGCACTTGTTGGTGGCGGAAATACTGCATTAGAAGATATTGTTTATTTATCTAATATATGTAGTAAAGTGGTGCACATACACAGAAGAAATGGTTTTAGGGCAGAAGAAGCTGTTGTGGAAGATTATAATAAAATTCTTAAAGGCGAATCTGGTAAAATAGAGCAAAAGTTGGGATATGCAGTAGATTCGCTTGTTGGTGAAAATAAAATAAGTGGCATTAAAATAAAAAAATTAGAAACTGGCGAAATAGAAGAAGTGGCTGTTGATGGTGTGTTTGTGGCAATTGGCCGTGTTCCGCAAACAGATTTTTTAGATGGGGCTGTTGAATTAAAAGATAATTATATAAAAACTAACGAAAAAATGGAAACAAATATAGAAGGTGTTTATGCTGCGGGTGATATAGTTTTAAAACCATTAAGACAAATTGCAACCGCTATAAATGATGGTGCTATTGCAGGAACAACTGCAAGTGAGTATGTAAAACGTCAAAAAAATAAAATAGAAAAATAATAATTTTATAAGATAACTGTTGATTTTGAGTAATATGTATATAAAAACAAATAAAAAACATATAAAAAATAATTGACAGTTTTTTTTTATTATTGATAATATAACAGCGACCAGAACGGTTATAAAAATTTTAAAAAGGAGAAAACAAATGCAAAAAACTGCTAGAACAACAAAAACAATTATCACATCAATATGCGCATTCTTGCTTTTGCTTGCAGTGTCATTTTGTTTTGTGGGTTGTAACTCATCTTTGTACACTGTTAATTTTGATGGTAATATAGATGGTGAGAAGTACAGTGTAGGTAAAACCACATGGGAAAAATCAAGTGAAGAAGGTTTTGAAGCTGTTTACACATTAAAAGGAGAAGTTCCTTACAATCAAGATGCTGGTGACAGAATTTACGGTGGAGAACACTACAACATTGCTTTAATTAGATTTACATCACCTTCACTTGAAAGAGTTTCTTACAATGAATCAACACAAGAAGGTTTCTATTGTGAAATTTTAAACTATGGCGAAACAGAACCTGTTGTTAAACATGGTGGTTTTGGTTCTGGTAACGACACAACCAAAAACACAACTTACTTCTTATACCAAAGAGTTGACGACACAATAAGAACATTTACTTTAAAAATTAGTTTTGATGGTACACAAGAAAATGAACGTGCTTACAAATTTGTTATAGACCCAGCAAACTACACATTAGCAGATGCTCCTGCGGCTGCTTAATAATGTGAAATTTAATTTTAAAATTAAAATAATCAATAAAAACGGAATATATTTTATTATAATGTAGTGATACATAGTAAAACGGAAATATATCCGTTTTTTATTTTAACTTTAAATTATTACTTTTCATATATAACTTAATAAAAAGGAGTGTATATGAAAAATAAAATATTTGGAACAGATGGTATTAGGGGAATAGCAAACACACAAGTTTCGGCAAATTTGGCTTTTAATATTGCAAAAGCATTGGCTATTTATATTATTAATACTAAAACTGAAAACGAAAAACCCAAAGTGATACTTGGGTGCGATACAAGAAAATCTTGCCATATGCTAACTTCGGCAATGTGTGCTGGTTTAACAAGTATGGGGGTTAATGTTACGCAAGTTGGAATTGTGCCAACACCTGCAGTAGGATATTTAACTAAAGAATTTGGTTTTGATTTTGGAATTATGGTAACTGCAAGCCATAATTCTAAAGAATATAATGGTATTAAAATAATTAATAAAAATGGTTTAAAATTAACTGATGAACAGCAGGAAGAATTAACTAAAATTTTTGAGCAAGTAGATGATTATCTGCCTTGTTTACCTGAACAAATTGGGGTTATAAAGTTTAAAGATGAGTATCAAAAATATTGGGCAGATTATATGATAAGTTGTATAAATTGTTCGCTTAATGGTTTGCGAATTGGGTTAGACTGTGCTTTTGGTGCTTCGTATAAACTTGCTCCTTATATATTTAAAAAAATGGGAGCAGTTGTAGAGTGTTTTAATTGTGAGGATAAGGGAGAAAAAATAAATTTAAATTGTGGTGCTAATAATCCACAGTTTTTAGAAGTAAAACTAAAAGAAGAAAAATTAGATATTGCCTTTGCTTTTGATGGAGATGCCGACCGTGTAGTGGTAGTAACTTCTGATGCTTATAAATTAAAAGGCGATGAAATGCTTTATTTAATAGCAAAGTATTTTAAACAAACAAATGATTTAAAAAACAATATTTTTGCTACAACAATTTTAACAAATTATGGTTTAGATAAAAGTTTGACTAAATTAGGAATAAATGTTGAAAGAGTTGCAGTTGGTGATAGAAGTTTACAAAAAATAATGTGCGAGCAAGATATATTGGTTGGTGGGGAAGATAATGGACATATTATTTTAGGTAAATATGATATGGGGTCTAACGGTTTGTTGTGTGCATTGTTTTTATCAAAAATGTTAAAAGAAGGTATGAATTTAAAAAAAGAACTAGAAGAATATAAGCCTTTTACACAAGTGAAAATTGATGTTAATGTTAGTCAAAGGCAAAAACAATTGTGCAACAGTGCTTTTATAAAGGCACTGATTACCGAACTAGAGCAGGAATTGGAGCAAAATGGAAGAATAATTGTAAGGCCTAGTGGAACTGAGATGGTTATACGAATTTTAGTAGAAGGGATTAATGCTATGCAAGTTGAAAAAATTGCAAAAGAATTAGAAAACCATATTAAAAAATTATAATTTTAATATATTTGCATAATTTGTTACCTAAAACTCAAAATAATATTATGAAAAAACAAACTTTTTTAGGTGGCGTGGCAATATTGATACTTTGTAGTATAATTGCCAAATTTTTGGGTGCAGTTTATCGTATTCCACTTACTTGGATATTGGGTGGCGAAGGGTTAGGATTATATCAGTTGGTGTTCCCTTTATTTTCTTTATTGCTTGTAATTTCTTCTACTGGTATGCCAACAGCAATTAGTAAAATGATTGCAAAACGAGAAGGTAATATAAATGAAATTAATCAGGTGTTTAAGATAAGTTTAATAACTTTGCTTATATTTGGGGTGTTGGCTGGTTTATTTATGTTTTTATGTGCTAACTTACTTTCTAGTGTGCAAGGTAACGAACTTGTAACATTACCATATATGGTAATATCTTTTGCTATTGTTTTTGTTAGTATTTTATCGGCATTTAGGGGATATTTTCAAGGTAGGTTAAATATGGTTCCAACTGCTGTTAGTAATGTGGTAGAGCAAAGTGCAAAACTAATTTTTGGGCTTGTGTTTAGTTATTTGCTAATAGGTTATGGCTTGGTTTATGGTGTGGTTGGTGCAATATTAGGTGTTGTACTAAGCGAAGTTTTAACTGTTGTATTTATGTTTGTGTATTATTTAAGAACAAAGAAAAAAGATGAGGTAATAATAAAAACTACAAAATCTAATAGGTTAATTTTTAAAGAACTTGTTACAACTTCTTTTCCAATAGTAATAGCATCTTTTATAATTCCTTTTACTATTGTTGTAGATAGTTTTTTGGTTATAAATTTATTAACTACTAGTGAGTGGACTACTTCGGAAAGTACAATAATGTGGGGAATAAATAGCGGTGTTGTAAACTCTATATTAAATGTTCCTGTTGTGTTAACATTAGGTGTTGCAACGGCAGTTGTTCCGTTTTTAAGTTCAAAATCCAGCGATAAAAGTGAGTTTGGCTCTGGTTTATGGCTGGTTATGAATATTGCAATACCTAGCGTAATAGGTGTGGCATTATTATCTGGTGGAATTATAAATTTTTTATATGCAAACAGTTTAGATTCTGGTGTTTTAGATGGTTATGGTTTGGCTTCACAAATATTACTATTTTCTTCAGGTCTTATTATATTAATGGCATTTTTACAAACGCAAAATGCTGGTATGCAAGGGTTAAACCATTCTAAAATTCCAGTAATAAACCTTTTAATTGCTGCAATAATTAAAATTGTGCTATTGCTGGTGTTGGTTCCTATAAACGAAATTAATATTTTTGGGGTTATAATATCTAATTATGCATTTTATGGTTGTGCGGTAATTTTAAATGCAATTTATCTAAAATTTAAAGAAAAAATTAATTTACATTTGTTTAAAAACTTAATTCCTATACTGGGTGCCAGTGTTGTTATGGCTTTATCAATTGGTGTGGCTAATAACTTATTAGGTGCAATTAGCATATATATTTCTTTGCCAATATGTATAGCAGTAGGTATAATTTTTTATCTTTTAGCATTGGTAAGTTTAAGAACAGACTTGATTTTTACAATGTTTTCTAAATTTAAAGAACTTAAAAAAGAAAAAACTAAAATAAAAGGTGTATAAACTTAAATTTAGGAAATTATTGTTACTATGGAGGTTTAATATGAATAAAACAGAATTAGTAAATCAAGTTTCTCGCCAAAGCAAATTAAGTAGGAAAGATTGTTTGGCCTGCTTAAATGCGTTGGGTCAGGTTATAACTCAAACCTTACAAAGGGGAGAAATTATTTCAATAGCAAATTTTGGGAAATTTTATACACATTACCGCACAGAAAGGCTTGGAATTAACCCTCAAACAGGTCAAACTATTAAAATTTCCGCTCATTCCTTGCCCAAATTTAAACCAAGTTTGGCTTTAAAAAGCCGTTTTTAGGCTGTTTTTGCCTATTTTTAGGGCTTTTTTTAAGAAAAATAGCAAAAATCGTTTTGCAAAGAAAAAAAATTATGCTATACTTTGGGTAACTTTATAAAAGGAGAAAGATTATGAACAAACAAGAATTTATTGCTGCTGTTGCAGCTAAAGCTGGTTCATCATTGGCAGACGCTGGTAGAGCAGTAAATGCTGTATTTGATGTAATTCAAGAAACTTTACAAGCAGGTGGCGATGTTACCTTAACTGGTTTTGGTAAATTTGAAACAAGAACCAGAGCTGCTAGAAATGGTGTAAACCCACTTACAAAGCAACCTATTAAGATTGCTGCTACAAAAGTTCCTGCTTTCAAAGCTGGAAAAGGTCTTAAAGACGCTATAAACAAATAATTATAAATAATTATTCAAAAAAGGGCGAAAGCCCTTTTTTTATTGACGAGGTAAAAATGGAAATTGGAAATGTTAAATTAAAATCTAAATTTATTTTAGCACCTATGGCTGGCTTTACTGATGCGGGTTTTAGAAGTATTTGTTCTAGTTTTGGTTGTGGGCTTACTGTTAGTGAAATGATAAGTGCAAAAGGGCTTTTGTATAAAAGCGAGAACACACAAAATCTTTTGGAATATGAAGAAAATGAAAAGCCAAAAGCTGTTCAAATTTTCTCACGTGAGCCAGAAATTGTTCAACAAATTTTAGAGCAAGGCAATTTTGCTGATTGGGATATTTTAGATATAAATATGGGTTGTCCGGTGCCTAAAATTGTTAAAGAAAAAATGGGTTCTTATTTAATGAAAGATATGCTTGTTGCAGAAAGTGTTATAAAAAGTGCTGTTAAATATGCAAACAAACCTGTAACCGTAAAATTTAGGGCTGGCTTTAACGAAAATTGTTTAAACGCACCAGAGTTTGCAAGTATGTGTGAAAGTGCTGGTGCTAGTGCTGTTTGTGTTCATGGAAGAACCAGAGAACAAATGTATGCTGGCAAAGCTGATTTGGATATTATTGCAAAAGTAAAACAAGCTGTTAAAATTCCTGTTTTTGGTAATGGCGATATTACTAATAAACAGCAAGCAGATATAATGTTTGAAACCACTGGTTGTGATGGTATTGCAATAGGAAGAGGGGCTTTGGGCAAACCTTGGATATTTGCAGAATTGCAAGGAAAAGAGGTGGAAATTAACCTAATAGATATTGTTAAAACTCATATTGATATTTTAAAAAAGCATTTACCAGAAAAACTTGTGTTGTTACATATGAGAAAACACTTGGCTAGTTACATATCTAATGTAAAAAATGCAAAAAATATAAGACATAGATTAACTACAAGTACAAGTTTTGATGAGGTTTTTTCTATATTACAAAATGTAAAAATTGAGAATTAAAAAATTTTTATTTGCTTTTTAGTTGCTAGTTTTTTATGTTTTTAGTATTATTATATATAACTAAATTTAAAATGGCTAATCTTTGTAAATAAAAACAAAACCTAAAAATTTATTTTTAGGAAGATAAAAATTTAATGGTGAAAGATGGGTATTTTTTATAACATTATTTTTGCCCTTGCTGGGCTTGGTGTAATGCTATATGGTATTAGTGTAATGAATAAAGGTTTAGAAGGTTGTATGGGGCTTGGCTTTAAAAGAGCAATAAGCAAATCTTCTAAAAGCCTAATTCAAAGTTATGGTATTGGTGCTGGTATAACGGGGGTGCTGCAAACTTCCGTTTTAACAATATCTATGATTGTTGGGTTTGTAAATATTGGTGCCATTGGTTTAACGCAGGCTATGGCTATGGTGCTTGGTACTAGTGCAGGGTCGTCGCTTGCTGCAATTGTTATGGCATTTGAAAGCATAAACTTGCTACAAATTTTTACTTTGTTTTGTTTTGTGGGTGCTTTTATTTTAATGTTCTTTAAAAAGAGTAAAGCCCAGTTAATTGGTCAGGCACTTATGGGGTTTGGTTTGCTTTGTTTGGGTATTACACTTATAAGTATGGGAATGAGTGTAATAACAGAACAACCTGCAGTTTCGCAAGTGCTATCTTCGGTTACTAATCCTATTTTGTTAGTTTTAATAGGTTTTGTATTATCTGTGTTGTTAAATAGTATGTTGCCAGTACTTGCCTTACTTATTGTTTTGTGTGGGTCGGCAGATGCGGTGGGGCCTGTAACAATTCAATCTGCTTGTTTTGTGTTGTTTGGGGCTAATATGGGAACGGGAATTACAAACTTATGGGTAAATAAGTTTGGTGATTCTGTTAATAGTAGACGCATACTATTGTTTAATTTAATTACTAAAATTATTGGTTCTTTAATTTTCTGCTTGATATTAATTACACCTTTTGCTGATTGGTTGCATTCGCTTTGTGGAAACGAGGCAAGTATAACATTGGTAGTTATGATTTTGCTTGTTTGCATTGTTCCAAGTTTCTTAATGATACCACTTGTTAAACCGTTTGAAAAACTTATGCGAGTAATAGTAAAATCTAAATCTTCTAAAGGTAATATTTACGATACTTTTGATATTGATGAAAACACTTTAAAAACACCGGGTGTAGCGCATTCTACTGTGCTTTCAGGGGTTTCTAAAATTGTAGAAATGGAAGTTTGTTTATCTAATAAACTATGTCAGCAACTTTTTGAGAAAAAAGATAATGATAAAGATATTAGACGCACTTTTACAGGTATAGAAAAAGCAATTAAGTTAAGTACAAATAATGCAGTAAGAATTAGTGGATTACAAGGCGAATCTACTATGGAACTAACAAATAACCTTATTTATATTTTGGGTGATACAGGGCATGCTTTAAAGGTGTGCACAAGGCTTGAAGAGTTTTCGGTAGATAACTTAAAACGTGGTAAAGGTTTAACAAAAGAACAAATAGAAATTTTGCGACCAATATGCTTGTGTGTAAATGAATTAGGTGCTAAAGTTTCAAAATATGTTTGTAGTACACAAAC
>JAFTUZ010000124.1 GCA_017466005.1 Clostridia bacterium
ATTTTTATCTTAAAATAAAAACTACTATTAAAGTAGTTTTATTTATTACATTTGCGCTTGTGCTAGTGTTTCCATACTATCTGCAATGTTTTCTATTTTAGCATCTAGCATTTTCACATCATAATCATAAGCAAACTCTTTCATATATTTAATTACATCTTTATTTTGCTTTTTACCCATTGCTTTTTTAACCAATTGTTCACTTAATGGTTTATCTTTTATTTTACGGTCTGCTTTAATAGCAATATAGTTAAACGGAGCATCTTTATTTGGTTGTATTCTATCTTTCATTATTCCAGTTGCTGTATAACTATAAACACCCAAATCTATTAAAACGTGCTTTTCTTGTTCTAATTCCATAATTGGTAAAATGTATTTAACATTTTTATTACTACAGTTAATTGCAAAATCATTTATAAAATTAAAATAACTACAAGGGTCTTCATTTGCACTTAACGAATTAGCAACTTCATCTACTATTTTGTTTAATGTTTTATTATCAACAAAATCCTCAATATTTTTAATATAACTATATTTAAAACGGTTTGGCACATTAACATCTGCCATATAACCATCTAAACTTCTAATACCACCTTCAACAATAACAGAAGCCACATATGCAATAGCAGACATTTCGTCATTATCAAAATCACCGCAAAGTTTTTCTATCATTTTTTCTGTTTTAACTTTTGATTCGCATTTTTTAAGTTTGTTAACTATTTCAACATATTTTTGAATAGTTGTTGCACTATAATCTATAAATTTTTTATTTGTCATAGTATCAATCTCCTTTTATAGCGCACACATTATAGCACAAGCACACTTTTGCTGTCAATACCCAAAAAATTAACAAAAAACACTCCTTTTAAGAGTGTTTTTATTAATTAATATTATTTACCAGGAACTCTACCTACTTCTGTATTATCTTTTTCACGGTTGTCAAGTTCTTTAATTGGGTGTGGCCCCTCTTGATAACGATAATCTTTTCCGTTCTTTTTAATATAGTTAGAAATAACATCATGACTAGGAACAGACCTTACAGGATCGTTAACAATTGATTGATATTTAAAATAATCGTGATTTTCAGGAAGGTCAGTCAATTCCACCACTTCTTCTTGATTAGAAGTGTTTCTTACGGTGTTTTCAAGAATTTCTCTAACATAATCTTTATTAGATTCTAAAACTAATATATCTGGGAAATCCCCACCACAAGTAAACACATCTTCCCATGTTCTGTTTTCGTATTTTTCTAAAAGTTTAGCAGCAAGATGCAAGTGTGCTAACTCTTGTGTTAAATTTTCTTCCCAAAGTTTTTTGATTTTAGGATGAGTTTCGGTAAGCATACAAGAATAATATAAATAACATTCTGTGTATTCGTGTAAAAGCAAACATTCAAGCCATGTTGTAGTTGGGTCCATTAAACTACCATAACCAGAAACGTGTTGTTCTTCAATCATACCAATTTCTTGGAATAATTTTCTACCATAATCATTATGATAAAATGTTCCAAGGTTCATATAGTAGTTCATTGTTTGCTGTTCTGCTGCAGTAATAATACCAATGTGTAATTTAGTTCTTGGGTCTGCTTTTTTATAATCTACCCAATATCTAATATCGTCGTTTGGATGACGGTGTTCTGCTATTGTTGGTCTTCCTGGCATAATTTCGGTATATTTACCAACAAGTCTTTCTGCGTGAATACCAGCATCGTTTTCAAGTAAATCTGAAAAACGATATAAATGGTCAAAATCTTCAAGCAAAGCAAAATCCAAAATTTGCTTAACATATTCGTTAGGTTCCATTTTGGCAAGTGCAGCTGTTAAATCTACCGCCAATTGCTCATAACCAATTGTAGTTTCCAAAACCGATTCGTCAATAGGTTTTAAGCAAGCAATCTTTTTTTGTTGTTGCTGTTCGTTTCGTCTAACCAATGCCAAATCACGACGTAATTCATTATTTGAACAATGTCTTGAAAATTGATGCATAAACCAGTTACTTTCAAACTCTGTTCCATTCATTAAAATAATTCTTGTTCTTGTATAAGGGTCAACTTCGTTTTTATCATAACTTTTTGGATACATATTGTTCCAGTTAATAAAAAACTCGTCTTTAGATACCCCCTTTTCCTTAAATGGGTTAAATGTCATAAAATTCTCCTTTTTTAGATGTAATGGTAGTATTCCCTGATTTTTTATAAAATATTCAAACAAAAAAACGACACCTTTTATTTTGTGTCGTTAATTATTATATGAATTTAAATTTTTATTGTTAAATTTAAATTATTCTTTCCATAGTTTTCCCTTCTATAAAATGGCAATCTTTATTACATTTAAATTCGCCTTTAGGGAATGTACATCTTGCACCTTTACTATATCTTTCCATAATTGCTGCTTGCTCTGGAGAAGTTATTTTTAAATTTGCAATATATTTTTGTAAAGTTTTAACAGTTTGAATGTTTGCTTCAAGTTGTGCGTGTGTACATAATCTTTCTTTTGTTTTTAACAAAAAGTCGTTAATATGCCCACCTTCGGTAATGTCAACCATTTCACCAAGTGGATGCTTAATTTTTGAAATATCTTCTTGCCATTCTTCACACAAATCTTTATCACCTAGCAAAATAACTGGTGTGTAGTAAGATTTATCTTCTTCTGGGCTTAAAGATGCCGAATAATCTAATGTGCGGTGTCTTAAAACTTGAGCAAATTGTGCCCAACTACCTTTATATTGTGTTGCATAATACTCGCCAAAATGCTCGCCACCTATTAACTTACGGTCTTGCTGAATCATTTTAAAACCAACACTAGAACCTTTTTTGTCGTATAATTCATCTACAATCAAATTTCTTTTTTCAAAACACTCTCTTAACTCTTTAAGTGAAGGTTTCATTAATTCGTGAATTGGGTGAGAATTTTCTTCTTCTAAAATTTTACCAGCCCATGTGTAAATATTGTTAATTTGCCTTAAATTTAAGGTGTGAGTAAACTTTACAGGTGTCATAATAGATTGTATATACCTAGCATTTTCCATTGCAAGTTTTTCACGATTTCTATTACTTAAAAATGGTACTTTTTCCCATTTTATATTACCGCTATCTATGTCTTCTCGTGTAGGTCTTCTTCCATTCATAGCAAAACAAGTTTTATTTTCAAATGGGTCAAAAGGATAAACTTCATCAACTTTTTGCCTAATAATTTCTTTCCATTTATTATAAAAATCACTTTCTTGCTGTGTTAATCCACCCAGCACAGTATATCTACCACTTTTTTCAGATGTTGCATAAACTTTACAGTTATTCATCTCCATTGCCATTATTTTAGGCAACCCCTCAAAGTGAAAAGTTATAGAGTTGTGTTCAAACGGACTTAAATGCCCATCGTTTATAATTTGGTTTAACCTTTTTTGCGTTTTAAACTCTTCTTCATTCATTATAGAAATTATATCATCTGCCATATAGCAAACGCCTGCTTGCTTTGAAGCAAAATTTGTTAAAACATCTAAATCTGGTTCCGCCCCTACAACACTAGAAGCCAAAATATAATCTTTCATAACAAAACCACCTTTTTAAGTTTTTTTCAGTGTAACACACAAACCCAAAGTTGTCAACATAAACACTTATATAAAACTTATAAAATTTTACATTTATTTCAATAAATAAAAAAGCCTGCACTAGGCAGAACTTTTAAATAATTCCCATATCTCTTAAAACAATATAAATTAGGTATATCACATATAAAGATATCATTACAATACCTTCTACTTTCCCTATGTTTTTCTTGCATAAACACAATATAAAGAAAGCAACAAAAATTACGCACATAATAACAATATCAATAAGCACAGCCGAACTTATACCTAATGGAGCAATTGTAGAAGCAGCACCTAAAATAAACATAATGTTAAATATGTTTGACCCTATAACATTACCAAGAGCAATTTCATTTTCTTTCTTTTTAGCCGCAACTAAAGAAGTTACCAATTCTGGTAAACTTGTACCAACAGCAACTATTGTAAGCCCAACAAGTGCTTCACTAGCACCAAGTTCAATGGCAATATTTTTAGCGCCATAAGTTACTAATTCACCACCAACAATAACGCAAGCCAAACCAACAATTAACCAAATAATACTAGTCCAAATATTTATTTTAGACCTTTCCATTCTTTCCTGTTCAACTTCTTCAGGGGTTAAACCTTTAGCATGCTTTTTTTCATCTATAATAGTAAATATTACATATAAAAGCATAAACACTAAAAATATAATACCTTCTAATCTAATAAGTTCGTTGGCATTTTCGCCACCAAAGAAAAAACTAAAAATCATCAAAAGGAATGCCGAGCCCAGCATAACTGGAATATCTCGCCTAATTACCGATTTGCCAACCACAATAGGCATAAATAAAGCCGACATACCTAACACTACAAGCAAGTTAAATATATTGGAACCAACAATATTACCAGTAGAAATATCTGTTGCCCCTGCAACCGATGAACTTATACTAACCGATGCTTCTGGCGCACTTGTACCAAACGCAACAATGGTTAAACCAACAACAAGGCTAGAAATTCCAAATTTTTTTGCTATATTAGATGCACCACCTACAAACCAGTCTGCACCTTTAATTAATGCAAGCATACCCACACCAAGGCATAAAATAAAAATTACTATAAGCCAACCGTGCGGAGCTTGCTCAAAAATATTAAATAAGAATTCTAACATAATTATCCTTTTATATTTAAGTTTAATAATTATAACTAAACCAAAAAATTATGTCAAACAAATATAACAGTCAAACCCAGATTTTA
>JAFTUZ010000125.1 GCA_017466005.1 Clostridia bacterium
AAAAAATATATTATTAGAAAATGGATTGATTCATAAAAAGAAAGTTAATTTAAATAGTAATGAAAAATTAGATAGAATGTTAATTTCTTCAAAAGGTAAATTAAATTCTATTGCAGAAATTGCAAAGGTAGAGTGTAGTGCATTAAAAGATAAATTAAGAATGCTTGTTCTTACTGATTATATTAAAAAAGATATGCTTAAAGTTGTTGGAAGTGAAGAGTCTTTAAACGTTATAAGTATTATTAGTGTTTTTGAAAAGTTAAGAAGAAATTTAGATAAATCTGCAAAACTTGCAATTTTATCTGGTACTTTGGTGGTTTTACCAGTATCGTGTTTAGACGTTCTTGCTGATGTTTCAATTATATACAACATAAAATATACAACCAAAGAAATTAATAATACTGGTTATTATGAGATAAAATTTAAAGGTAGCAATAAAAATAAAGTTAGCATAATAACCCAAATATTTGAAATGGGCTACATAAATATTTTAATTGGAACAAAATCACTTTTAGGTGAAGGGTGGGATTCACCTTGCATAAACAGTTTAATACTTGCTAGTTTTGTGGGAAGTTTTATGCTTTCAAATCAAATGCGTGGAAGAGCAATTAGAATAGATAAAAATAATCCAGAAAAAGTTTCTAATATTTGGCATTTAACTACAATAGAACCCCCAATGTTATTTGCAAAAACTTTAGAAGATAAAACTAATGCAAAATTAATAGATAACACAAAAATTATACACTCTAACGATTATAACACTTTAACACGAAGATTTGAGTGCTTTTTAGGGCCAAGTTATTCAAAAGATGTTATTGAAAGTGGGATTAATAGATTGGGAGAAGTTGTTTGCCCACCTTATACCGAGAGCCATTTTGAAGAAATAAATCAAAAAATGGTGGAACTTGCTGTAAACAGAGATGCGTTAAGAGAAAAGTGGGAAAGATGTGTTGGCAATGGCGAAAATACTGCAGTAAGAGAAGTTGTGGCAGTAGATAAAAAAGCGGTAAAGTATCCAAAATCTTTTTACTACTTTAATTATGGATTGTTAATTTTGCTATTTGCGTTAGAATGTGTTGTAACAATCAATTTCTTTAGTTATAATAGTTTTGAATATAATTTAAAATCCGTTTTATATATTTTATTTTCTGTTGTAATTTTGTATGTTTTCTTAAAAGTTTTAGTGTGTATATTAAAATTTATTTCTCCACAAAAAATATTAAAAACGCTATCTAAAACAGTATTAAAAACGTTGGAAGATATGGGGGAGATTAAAAGTATAAAGCCAAGATTGGTGGTAAATTTAGTAGATGAAGTTGGTGCCTGTATTGAAGTTATGTTAGAAAATGTTACAACTTATGAACAAAATATATTCACAACTGCTGTTACTGAAATGTTTTCTGCAATAGATAATCCTAGATATCTTATTATAAAGAAAAGCATAATTAAAAATAAGTTAAAGTATAAATATAGTTTTGCTTGCCCAGCTATAATTGGAAACAAAAAAGAAAATGCTCAAATTTTAGAAAAATATTTTAGCAAAAATGATGGGAAATATTTGGTTGTTTATACTCGTAACGAACAAGGCAGAGAGC
>JAFTUZ010000126.1 GCA_017466005.1 Clostridia bacterium
GAGGTTGTTTTTTTATTTTTATATAGTATTTATATTTCACAGCGGGACTCGAACCCAAGGGTTCACACCGTTCGTTTCACTCACTCTCGTGCCATTCGCAAGAATTCTTGCTCATCGCTTTGGCTAAAAACAATCTACCAGATTGTTTTCTTTACGCGTCGCCCCCTCTCTCGGCACCAATAAAGCAACCGTTTGTGGTTGTTTTTTTATTTTTATATATAGTATTTACTTTATAAAATTAATTTGCTATAATCTAATTATTATACAAAAGGAGAAGATTATGAAAAATTTACAAATAGTTCCATTATCAAAAATGGAAGAAATGAGAAAATACTTTTATGAATATCTAACCGAATTATCTGAATTTGACCCAGATATCAAGTTTGATGAAAAAGGCAATCCTATCTATGATTGGTTTGACTGCTATTGGTCTGATAAAGACAGATTTCCAATTTTCTTTAAAATAGATAACAAAATTGCTGGTTTCACTTTGATTCGTGAACTTGGCAATATGATGTATGAAATAGCGGAGTTTTATATGTTTCCAGAGTATAGAAAAGATAGCAACGCTATTTATTTTGCTACTGAAATAACAAATTTTTTTGAAGGCGAATTCACATTTGCCACAAGGTTTACAAACGCTAGAGCAATTAGATTTTGGAATAAATTTGCAGAATTATTTGATTCAAATTCTTATTGTGATGACGAAAATTGGAGAACTTGGACAATCAGAAAAAATAATTTTAAGGAATACAATTTATTTTTGCACCCAACTTACTACAACCTTATCAAGCAAGGCGAAAAAACATTAGAAGGCAGATTATTTAGAAACGAAAAGAAAAATTTTAATATAGGCGACATAATAACTTTTTACAAAGAACCAGAAAACCAAGAAACAATGAAAGCAATTATACTAGACAAATATCGCTTTAACAACTTTGAAGAAATGGCAGATAAACTGAAAAAAGAAGAATTAGGATTTGCCAATTCAACCAAAGAAGAAATGGTACAAGTTTATAGAACAATTTACACAAAAGATGATGAAGAAACATTTGGTGTAATAGTTTTTAAGATAAAAACTTTGTAAATATAGTTTTATTTAATTTTATGGTAAACAGACTTTTTAAAATTAAACTTTTAATATTATTTATTATTAATTGTAATTTGCATAAATTTGGGGGTAAACAGCAAAAAAATGCAGGTATATATACAAAAAACAAGGTGTATCCACCTTTTTTTTTGTTTAAAATATTAATTAAGGAAAGGAAAAATGTTTTGTTTATGTTATGAAATAACATAAACTCTTTCTGCAAGTCTAGCATAACCATCTGTTTGTTCAGTTTCCGAACCTGTTAGTGTTCTTGTGCCATATTTAAACAAGTTTTTTAACTGCTCTTGTTCGGTAGCATTGCTAACATAAATTACACATTCATACAGCTTTGTCTTTCGTAATCTTGGGTCCAACTTAAAAAGTCTCATAACCATCCCCCTTTGGTATATATTAGTGTAACCATTCAGAATAGTTACC
>JAFTUZ010000008.1 GCA_017466005.1 Clostridia bacterium
TACTCCTGTTATGTGGGGAGGTCCCGTAAGACAGAGATATGAAGAGTTTAGGAAAAATGTTTGCCCTGATGAGCTTGTTATTTTCCAGACGCATTATCATTCTATAAAGAAGGATAACAATGAACCAAAACGAAAGAATAACAACAGGAATAGTTCTAAGAACAACGAATTACAAAGATAATGATAAAATTCTTACTGTTTTTAGTGTTGATGAAGGTAAAATAACGGTAATGCTAAAATCTTGCCGACAACTTAAATCAAAACTAAAATTTGCAGGTCAGCCTTTTTGCTTTGCCGAATGGACGCTAACACAAAAAGGTGAAACTTGCATAGCAGTTAATGCTTTGGAAATAGAAAGTTTTTTTGATATTACTCAAAATTTTGATAAATTAGTTTATGCAAGTGCTTTGATTGAGATGTGTGATTACGTTTTAAATCCATATGAGCCAACAAGTGCGCTTTTTGTAGAACTTTTAAAAAGTTTAAAAATATTGGCTTTTCATAAATGTAAGCCCGAAATTGTGTTTTGTAAATTTAGTTTAAAATTACTAGAAATTGCTGGTTATAAGTTAGAAACCGATAAGTGTAAACACTGTGGCAGGAGTTTTGCTAATAAGGTTGTTTTTGATTATAATTTTGGTGGTTTTGTATGTGGCTTATGCCCATGTTCTGCCGGAAAAGAAATAAGCCTAGGTGCTTTAAAAAGCCTTAAAATTATAGATAATACAGAATTTGATAGGCTTGATTCTATACAAATAAACGTTAATTTTTTAAAAGAAATTATTGCTGTTTTAAAAGAAAACTTTACTTTTAGATTTGGAAGAAAAATAAAAAGTTTAAATATTTAAAAAATTTAAAAAATAAAAAGGGTTTTGTGCCCTTTTTTGCGTATAATAAACTAACACTACTAAGGAATTAAGGAGAAAAATGGCAGATAAAGGGTATTCTCCTGAATGGCTAAGTGAATTAAAATCTAGAAATGACATTATTTCCGTTGTATCTAAATACATAAATCTAGACCGCAAGGGTAGAAACCATTGGGGGTGTTGTCCTTTCCATTACGAAAAAACGCCTAGTTTTTCGGTTAATGAGGTGGACCAGTACTATCATTGTTTTGGATGCGGTGCAAGCGGAGATGTTATTAACTTCGTTCAGAAATATGAAGGCATAGATTTTTGGGAAGCGGTTAAAATACTGGCTAAAAATGTTGGTATGGAAGTTCCTACTCTTAGCAATTCAGATGACATTCAAAAGAAAAAAGCAGAACGAGATAAAGCACTACACGCTTTGCGTGATGCGGCAATTTTTTATAGAGATATGTTAAACTCTCCAAGGGGGAAAAGTGCAATGGATTATTTGGTAAAACGTGGCGTTTTACCTCGTAGTATTGCAACCTTTGGTTTGGGGTATAGCCCAGATTTTGAGTGTATGCAAAAGCATTTACTGGAAAAAGGGTATGACCTAGACATATTAAAAAAGGCAGGATTAATAGATTCGTCAAACGGCAGAACTTACGATGCTTTTGGTGGCAGACTTATGTTTCCACTGATTAATGTTCATGGTGATGTTGTTGGATTTTCTGGCAGATTAATAGAGGACAAGCCTTTTGCTAAATATAAAAATAGTGCTCAAAACATAGTGTTTGATAAAAGTAGAACTGTTTTTGGTATAAATTTATTAAAAAAACTTAAAAACGAATTGCGTGGTGATATACCTTGTACAATTTTAGTAGAAGGGCAGTTAGATGTTGTTTCTATGCATCAAAATGGTTTTAGAAATGCAGTTGCTTGTTTAGGTACGGCGGTAACATTAAACCACGCACAAGAATTAGAAAGAATGAGCCGAAACGTTGTAATAATGCTAGATGGTGATGAGGCTGGCAAAAAAGCCACTTTAAGAACAATAGATATATTATTACAAACGGATTTATCGGTAAAAGTTGCGGTTTTGCCAGATGGTGCTGACCCTGATGAATTTTTGAAAAAATATGGTAAAGAATCGTTGCAACGAATTATTGATAATGCTATTGAAGCAATAGATTATAAAATTACTCAATTATCATTAAATTATAATCTTGAAAGTAACGAACAGAAGGCTAAATTTATTGCCGAAGCATTAGCCATTATAAATAGCCTTAAAAACGAGGCTCAAAAAGAAATTTATTTAGGTTTGTTGCGTAAATTAACTAATATTCCGGTGGATATTTTAAGACAAGATATGAAAAAGGCACAAAACACACCAACAACCGAGCAATTAAAACCGGTTATAGTAGAAGACCATAAGGCAAACGAAGATGCCTATATATTAGCAGATAAATTTTTATTGGCAAGTTTGTTGCACCGAAAAGAATATGCAGATATAGAGCAATGCAAAGGTGTAGAGTTTATAGATTATGATTTTTCAAAACTATTTAACTATGTAAAGCAAGGCACAAAAGAAAAGCCGGCTTTGGTAAGTGGTGTGTTTGATATTTTTGAAATTGAGCAAAAACCACAAATAAAAGATATTATAAATTTTGAATTTGCAAACAACGAGCAAGATAGTAAAGTTTGGAAAGATTGCATATTTAAAAACAAACAACGAAAACTAGAAATGCAGAAAGATTGGCTTGAAAAAGAGCTTAAAACAGCAGACTTAACACGTAGAGCCGAACTTTTAAGACAAATGCGTGAAATAGATATTAGTAAAATAGAATTACAAAAACAAAAGGATAAGATATAATGAATTTAGGTGAAAAAATAGATTTTATAGTTCCAGAAATAGAAAAAATGAAAGAAATAGCCAAACGTAAAGGCTATATTAATGAAGAAGATATTTATTTAAGATTATTAAAATACGAAGCAACATCTGCACAAATAGATGATATAATGCAGAAATTAAGAGAAGCAGGCATTGAAATTAGAAAGGAAGAGGAAGATAAAGAAGACAACGAGGCAATGCTTGAATCTTTAATTAACCAAGCAAATATCAACGACCCTGTAAAAATGTATTTTAAAGATATAGGTAAAGTAAGTTTGTTAACACCTGATGAGGAAGTTGAGTTGGGTAAACGAATTTCACTTGGTGATGAAGAAGCAAAGAAAAAACTTGTAGAAGCAAACTTGCGTTTGGTTGTTAGTATTGCAAAACGTTATGTTGGTAAATCTAGTATGAGTTTTTCCGACCTTATTCAAGAAGGAAATATGGGGCTTATAAAAGCGGTTGAAAGATTTGATTATCGTCGTGGTTTCCACTTTTCTACATATGGTACATGGTGGATAAAACAAGCAATTTCTCGTGCTATTGCTGACCAAGCAAGAACAATCCGTATTCCTGTTCATATGGTTGAAACAATAAATAAATTAGGCCGTGTAAACCGTCAACTTTGGCAACAATTAGGCAGAGAGCCTACTGATGCTGAAATTGCTGAAAAAATGGGTCTTACCGAAGAAAAAGTATGCGAAATTAAACGTATTGCGTTAGAGCCTACATCTTTGGAAAGTCCTGCTGGTGAAGAAGGAGATAGTGAAGTTTACGATTTTGTTGTGGACGAAAATGCAAAATCTCCTGCAGATAGCGTTGTTCAAACAATTTTAAAAGAGCAATTATTATCTGTTATAGAAACATTAACCCCACGTGAGCAAAAAGTAATTAGATTACGTTATGGTATAGATGACTCTCATCCAAGAACATTGGAAGAAGTAGGTAAAGAGTTTAATGTAACTCGTGAAAGAATTAGACAAATTGAAGCAAAAGCAATGCGTAAACTTAAAAATCCAAGCAGAAGTAAAAAATTAAAAGATTTTATTGACGAGTATTAATATGGAAAAGCGAATGCAAACTATATTAGATTTGTGCCAAAAATTACCTGTTACTGCAGATGTTGGGTGTGACCACGGTTATATAAGTTTGGAATTGTTAAAACAAAATAAAACCGATTATGTAATAGCAACCGATATAAGTAAGCCAAGCCTACAAAAAGCAATAGATTTACTTAATCAAAAAGGATTTAAAGATAAATTTTGTGCCAGAGTTGGCGATGGCTTATCTGTAATTAAAAGTGATGAAAGTATAGACCAAGTGGTAATTGCTGGTATGGGTGGTCAGGAAATTATACATATTTTACAAGAATTTAAAGGTAAAAATATGTTAAAAAACATTGTACTGCAACCTATGAATCAAATAAAGCAATTACGAGAGTATTTAACAAATAATGGTTTTAAAATAAACAGAGATATAATTGTTAAAGAAGGGGAAAAGTTTTATCACATTTTAGGTGTTAATTTAGGTAAGCAAAAACTTAATATGCTAAAACTTGGTTTTGGGGCAAATATAGAAGATTGTAAAACAGAAGATTTTAAACTTTGGTTAAAACAAAAACAGTTTAAAATAAAAAGGATTTTAAAGGGTATGCCAAAAGACAACCCTAAAGCAGAAATGTTTGAAAAATGGCTTGAAAATATGGAGCAAATAAAGCAAATAATTAACTAACTTTATAAAAAGGAGAATTTATATGCTAGAATCAATATTGGAATATCAAAAGAAAGATGCACAACTTGTTGCAATAGAACGCGAAATTACAGATAGTAAAGCAAAAAAAGTTGTTAATCAAATGGCGGATTTTGTAAAATCTGCTCAACAAAAACTTGTGGTTATTGAAAAAAATGCTGCAACATTACTAGAAGAATATCAAAAACTTTATGCCGAATATCAGGCAGATGCAAAAGTTGTAGATGGTTTATCTAAACAAAAATTTGAAACACTTACAAAAGAAGAACTTAAAAATTATGAAAAAGAAGCAAACGAACTTGTTGCTAAAATGTTGGTAGTGGAGAAAAATATAGCTACTTTAAGTCATAAAATAAAAGATACTTTAACAGAATTTGAAAAAACAAAGGCACAAGGTATGCAAGCAAAACAACACCACACACAAGGCCTTACAAGTTATAATCAATTGGTAAAATCTAAACAAACAGAAATAGAAAAACTTAAAAAAGAACTTGTTGAACTAGAAGGTAAAACTGATAAAAAATTACTTGCTAAATATCAAAAAATGCGTGACGATAAAAAATTCCCAGTTTTTGTTCCGCTTAACAGCAATAGTTGTGGTGGGTGCTCTATGGAACTTCCATCTAGTCAGTTAAATAAAATTGATGAAAATGGTATGCTTGAATGTGAAAACTGTCATAGAATAATTTACATTCCTAAAGGAAAAAAATAGTTTTATGCCAATATCTGTATTACAGATATTTTGCAAAAAATTAATATATAGTATATAAAAAAGTACAACTATATTGCAAAAAATAGTACTTAAAAATAAAAAAACGATTTAAAAATCGTTTTTTTATTTTTTAATTTTATTAATCAATACCCATTTTTTTGCGGTATTTCATTTGTGCACGTTTATCGTGGTTTAATTCTGTTTTTCTTAATCTTATAGAAAGTGGGGTAACATCTAGCAATTCGTCATCATTTAAAAATTCTATTGCTTTTTCAAGGCTTAATTGTTTTGGTGGTATAAGTCTTAATGCGTCATCAGAACCAGCAGCACGCATATTAGTTAATTGTTTACGCTTACAAACGTTAACAACAAGGTCTTCACCTCTTGGATTTTCACCAACAATCATACCGGCATAAACTTTATCACCAGGTTTAACAAAAAGTGTTCCACGTTCTTGTGCATTAGCAAGACCATAACCAATACATTCGCCGTTTTCGTGTGCAACCAATGCTCCACAAGTTCTGCGTTCTATATCGCCTTTGTAATAGTCGTATCCGTAGTGAACAGAGCTTAATACACCTTCACCTTTGGTGTCGGTTAAAAATTCTGATTTATATCCAAACAAACCACGGCTAGGGATTAAAAATTCAAGTCTGGTTCTGCTTCCTTGAACTTTCATATCTAAAAGTTCACCTTTTCTTACGCCAATTTTATTCATAACTGCACCAACACAGTCTTCTGGAACATCTATAACAAGTTTATCAATAGGTTCCATAAGTTTTTTGTTTTCATCATATTTAAATAAAACTTTAGGCATAGAAACTTGGAATTCATAACCTTCACGGCGCATATTTTCAATTAAAATAGAAAGGTGCATCTCTCCACGGCCACGAACTTTAAAAGCGTCTGTGGTGTCGGTGTCTTCTACGCGCAAACTTAAATCTTTAATTGCTTCTTTTTGAAGTCTGTCACGCAAGTGTCTGCTTGTAACAAATTTACCTTCTTGTCCTGCAAAAGGGCTGTCGTTTACCATAAATGTCATTTCAACACTTGGCTCACTAATTTTAACAAATTCTAATGCTTTTACATTTTCGGTGTCACAAATTGTGTCACCAATCATAATGTCGCCTAAACCAGCTATACAAACAATATCTCCGGCAGAACATTCTTGAGTTTCAACTTTTTTCATACCATCAAATACAAAAAGTTGTTGAACTCTTACTTTTGTAACTTTTTCTTGATTAAAGAAGTTTGTTATGGCAACCATTTGCCCAACTTTTATGTTACCATTTTCAATTTTACCAACAGCAAGTTTTCCTAAAAATTCATTTTGTTCGGTGTTAGATACAATCATTTGCAAAGGTTCTGCTTCGTTTCCTGATGGGGCAGGGATATGATTAATAATTTCTTCAAATAATGGTACCATATTTGTTCCTAAAACATCTGCCTTATCAGAAGCAATACCTTGCCTTGCAGAAGCATAAATAACTGGGCTTTCAAGTTGCTCATCACTTGCGTTAAGGTCAAAAAGTAATTCTAAAACTTCGTCTTGTACTTCGTTTATTCTTGCATCTGGACGGTCTATTTTATTAATAACAACAATAACTTTAAGATTAAGTGATAATGCTTTTTCAAGAACAAATCTTGTTTGTGGCATTGTTCCTTCAAACGAATCTACAACAAGTAAAACACCATCTACCATTTTAAGTGCACGTTCTACTTCGCCACCAAAATCACTGTGGCCTGGTGTGTCTATAACATTAATTTTATAATCTTTGTAATAAATAGCAGCATTTTTTGCTAAAATTGTAATACCACGTTCACGCTCTAATGCGTTACTATCCATAACACGGTCGCCAACTTCTTGGTTGTTTCTAAAAACACCACCTTGTTTTAAAAGTTCGTTTACCAAACTTGTTTTACCGTGGTCAACGTGGGCAATTATGGCTATATTTCTAATTTTTTCTTTATTCATTTTCTCTCCTAAAAACAAATAGAGAAGCAAAGTTCTCTATTCTAGTTTTATTTTTTTATAAATTAGTGTTAACAATTATATCACAACTATTAATGATAATCAATATTTTTATAAAAAATTTTTATAAAAAAGTTAATATTTTATATAACTATCTTGACATAGTGCCTTGCCTGTGGTATTCTGCTTTTAAAAGGATTATGGTGGGCTAAATGCAAGTTATTTTATTAGACTTAAACGATGATAATATTGAAGAGTTAGATAGAAAAATAAATTTAAACATTAAACAAAAATATATATATTATAGAAATTCGGAAAGTTTTGAAGATGTGAATA
>JAFTUZ010000009.1 GCA_017466005.1 Clostridia bacterium
AACATTTCTTTAACTTTTTCGTGATGATATGGGCTTGCTGTTAATGTATAACAATCATAACTAAAACCCATTTTATTAAAAACTTCTACATATTGCTTATGATATCTTTCCACAATTTCTAATGGTGTAGTGTTTTCACGGATAGCACGTTCGGTTGTTGGAGTTCCGTGGCAATCTGTTCCACTAACAAGTGCAACATCATCGCCTTTTGCCCTATGATATCTAGCCAAAACATCTCCACTAATATAAGCACTAATATGCCCCAAGTGGATATCACTATTTGCATAAGTCCATGCAACACCTATAACTACTTTTCTTTTTTCCATTATTTTCTCCAATTAAATTATTATAAATAGATTTTAGCATACTTTTAATTTTTTAACAAGGTTTTTTTTAATATAAAAATAGCACAAAACTACATTTGTGCTATTTGTTCTTTAGATTTTTTTATTTCTTGTTCTAAACTTGGCTTTTTCTTGATTTCATTATTTTCATATGCTTCATTAATTTTTGCAAAAACATTTGCAAGTGGTCTGTATAAAGCAATATTATATGCGTCTTCATATGTTTGTGTTCTTGCATCATTTTTAAGCTTTCGAATACATTTTTTTACTTCATCACCAGTATCTGAATTTATAAAATACATTTCATCGCAAATATTTGATAATGCTAAACTAGCATTTAACAACCCAGCATTAACTTCTATTAATTCATTTTTATAGGTAGCAATATCTACTAAACTTAAATATAAATTTGCATAATCTAAAACGTTTTGATATCTTTGCTTTAAACTTTTATTATAATAAGAAGGTGTTATGCTATATTTACCTTCGTTTGTTTTAAATATATGAAACAAAGAACCTACTTCAAATTTAGACTCCCCTAAATCTGCAACGCCCAAAATTTTATTAAACTCAATTTCTTCATTCCAGTTTGGGTCTGTTATAGATATCATATCTGCAACATCTAATTTATCCATATTTTTATATTTGTTAATAACCATAAAAGTTTGTATTTCTGAATTAATATCATTAAAAGCAAATGACGCAACAATATTATCTTCCATAATAGGTATTAAATTATCTATATTTTGTGCCAAAGTTATTTCATCAATTTTATTTTTATAATTGCGATTGCCCATCACTCACCTCAAACTGAACTTGTTTATCATTGTTTTTTAATTTACTGTTATTTAAAATATTGGCATAATCACACATACCATCATATAAATTACTAATATTTTGTACAACCAGTGGCCTTGTATTTAAAGGTCTAGATTTACCTTTTATAGGTTCCCCCACACCAAAGTTTGGTAACGATTTTTCCATACAACGCTTAATTAAAATCTCTGAAACAAACAATCTTGATTTATCTTCAGAAAACTCAACACTAAACTCTTTAGAAATATCCATCAAAGCATATGCAAAATTACATATACAATCTTGTACTTTTCTGGCATCACTAAAACTAAGTTTTTCAGTTGACACATATTCACGCATTAAATAAGCAAATTTCATAATAGTATCTAATCTGTCGTACGCATTTTTAGCATCAACTAAATATTCAAACTCTATACCATCTTTAGTATGCGTTAAATAAACCATATCACCAGTTAAAAGTGCGTATGGGCTGCCTTTTACATCTTCTTCCCTTATATAAGCAAATTCATCAGCCCTATTAATTGGAATAATTAAAATTTTGTTGTCGCTAACACCTTTAGCTACAACTGCTTTACCATCTGAATTGTGCAACTTTATTTCATTTATCATAAGCACCGCCAAAAAATTTGTGGTTTGTGTAATAAACTAAATTTATTTTTATTAAAGTAATTAATAAAACAATGTTTTATTAACAAAATTATAACACAGCATATACATAAAGTCAATACTTATCTTTTTTGCGAATGCTGTAAAAATTATTTAGATAAATAAAAAAGAGGGTTCCCCCTCTTTATAAAAATTAGTTTAAGCCATAGCAGTATTATATTCTTGAGTAAAATCGTAACCTTGTTCACCAGTTTCTGCTAGTAACACATCTTTCTTGCTTAAGTGTTCTGTAATTAAAGTTGAAATAGAAGTACTGGTAGATTTAAGTTCACGTAACCCATTTTCAATATCAAAACTTGTGTAATGAAATTGTGAACCAGTTGGCATATAACGCTCTATAATAAAATTATCAA
>JAFTUZ010000127.1 GCA_017466005.1 Clostridia bacterium
ATCACTATTTGCATAAAATTCTAAAAATGTAGTTTTTTGATTGTTTAAACTAGCAAAACAATTTTTAAGTTTGTCTAATGATTGATAAGCATTGTTTAACTTATCTTGTGGTATTTCCACCCCAATATTTCCACTACCAATTAAAAAGGTAGATGGCATCATTAAACTAGCCCTTAACACTGGTTCATACACAGCTTCTGGATTATCTAAATCGTTAGATAACTTTGTAAAGTTTTGTTCTTTATTACCAAGCAAATTTATTTCATTGTTTAAATTTACTGAATTATATGTTATTTTTACAAAATTATTTTCGTCAAAAAAGTCATCATAAGTATTAACCATTTCTACATAACTTTTTTCTAATTCATCATAAGTATAGTTTTTGCCACAACCAACAAACATAAAAGATGTGCCAATTACACAAAAAGCTAGCACAAAGCTTAGAAAAATATTCCTAAATTTCATATAGCACCACCTTTATTAAAACCAAAGAAATTATAAATTGGGTCTATTACTTGTTGATTTGCAGTAGAAAGACTTTGGTAATATTCTGTTTTATTTATATTTTCATAAAATGCTTCTTTATCCATTTTTTTATAAGCATCTACAAATTGTAATGATGCTCCGTTTTCAACAGAAACACTTACAAAATTAGTTCTGCTTTCAGTTAAGTACTTATTAAACATTAAATCAGTATCTTCTTGTAAAATTCTGCGGTTTGTGCTTTTTTGTTCTGCTTCTTGCACTGTACTAGATTCTGTTAATAAGTTATCCCAAGATAAATACACTAAATATGCTTGGTTGTAAATATTTTCAATCATTGTATATTTTAAAGAAGCATAAATATCATTATTAAACAAAGATGATTTTACATACTGAAATAACACACTGTTAATATTTGCTAAATGCTTTGCTTGTGTTACAACACATTCCTCTATGTGCTTAAATTGTTTAATTAACTCTTTACCTTCATCTGTGGTAGGGTCTTCCCCTTTTACACCAAACTCTTCACGGTTTGTTTCAAAAAGTTTTATAGACCTATTAATTTCAGATAAATCTTTTTTAAAATTTTCTATTTGTTTATTTATTTCTGATTCATATTCGCCATTACCACTTACAAAATATAAATCAGTTGCCAATGTTTCAAATAAAAACATTTCGGCATTATAAAAAGAAGTTGCGTATTTATAGTTGTTATCTATGTTGTTTCCAAAAATTTTTAAAGCATTATTATCGTCATGACTTACTTTAGATGTTAAAGTTTCATACCCTTCACTTGTTACAAGTTCTTGATACTTATAGTAAGATGAAGAAACATTGTTATTTGGCTTTGTTAAAAGCAAAACAGCAGTAACTATTCCAGCAATTAAAACCAAAACAATGAAAATTCTTAAAATATGTTTTCCTACTTCCACAAGTTTTCCCCTTTTATTATTTTATTTAAAGCCCATATGTTAATTTAAAAACAATATAACAAAATTGTAAATTAAAGTCAAACAAAAAACACAAAACCCAATGTGTTTCATGTTCTTTGCATTAAATTTTAAGCAAGCGTTCTACGTTAAAATACGACCAAGGTTTACCTGTTGGTGGAAAACACCTAAAGGTAACAAATTTTTTTGTAGTTGGGTGCATAAATTTTAACTCTACCGCCCACAAAGCAGTGTTTGTGTTTTTTGCTAAAACATCTCCTTTAAAACTTGCATCACCAAAAATTGGCATATTTACCGCTTGCAAAGCAAACCTAATTTCCTGACTATGAGCACAAGAAGGAACACATTGCAATAATGCTATTTGTTGTTCTCGTTGTAATGTGTTGTATTTTACTTGCAATTTAATAGCATCTTGGTTTAATTGTGGAATATGCTCAAGCAAGTTTGTTTGCTTGTTTATGTGGGTATAAAAAGTAACTAAATCGTTTTTATTTTTATTCTCTCCCACAACAACAGTAAAATACTTTACTTGCAAATCTGTTTCTAATAGTTGCTGTTCCAACCTTTCTTTAGCCTTACTGGTTAAAGCAAAAAGCATTAATCCACCTGCCAATGTATCCATAGGAAACACAGGTTCTAAATAAGTTGCTTTCTGACCTTTTTCAGACAAATATGCTTTAACATTTTCAATAAAGCCATTTTCGCCATTCATAGGCATATTTTGAGGTTTTGCAACAACTAAAATATGATTATCTAAAAATAATACTTCCATTTTTATACCTTTTATGCTTTTTTTATTGCTATTTTTACATTATGACCATTAATGTCTACATCTTTAACAAAACTGCCATCTTTTCCATTTTTAATTTCCACAGCCAAAACAACAGTTTTAATTTCATTTTCAAAATTTTCTATTATTTTTGAAATTTCTTCATCTGCCTCAAATTCAATAAATATTTTATCTTCAACTTCCAAACCAGCTTCTTTTCTTATATTTTGAATTTTACTAACAATTTCACGCATATGACCTTCTGCAATCAAATCGTTAGTTAAAACAGTATCTAGTACCACTGTTATACCGTTGTTAACATCGGCACAGAAATCTGGTTTTGATTGTGGGTATATAAGAACATCATCAAGACCAAGTTCTATATCATCTTCAACTTTAACCATTTGTCCGCTACGCAATTTTGTTACAAATTCGTTTGCATCTACACTAGATAAAAATTCTCTAATTTTTCCAAGTTTTGCACCATATTTAGGACCCAATGTTTTAAGTTGTGGTTTTAATTCAAAAGTTATATACTCACCAGCATCTTCTATGATTTGAAGATTTTTAATATTAAGGTCTTCTTTTATTATAGCCATTTCTTCATCTGTAAATTCTAAACCATTTACACTGTGCACATACATATTTGCAAGTGGCTGACGAGTTTTTACACCAGTTTCCGACCTTACCGCTCTTCCCAAAGTAACAATATCCAAAATATCTTTCATTGATTTTTCAAGTTTTTCATCAATCAAAGAATCATCAGCAACAGGATAATCAGCTAAATGAACACTTCCATTTTTGCAAAGATTTTGATAAATTTTATCAGACATAAACGGAATAAATGGAGCAGAAAGTTTTACAACATTAACTAAAACGTTATAAAGTGTAGCAAATGCAGCAGTTTTGTCTGCACATTCCCCATCAACCCAAAATCTTTCACGGCAACGACGAACATACCAGTTAGATAATTTTTCTACAAATGCTTCTATTTCTCTTGTTGCGTCGGTAAAGTTAAAGTTGTCCATAAGTTTACGAACAGTTAAAATTAAAGTGTTAAGTTCAGATAAAACCCATTTATCCATTAAACTTAAATTACAATCTTTTATATCTACACTACCATCAAATTTATCTATATTTGCATATAAAACAAAGAAAGAATAAGTGTTCCATAATGTTGAAATATACTTACGTTGAACTTCTGCCACGTCATCTTCATTAAACTTTTTACTAAGCCAAGGAGCACTATTTGAACAGAAATAGAAACGAACAGCATCTGCGCCAAACTTATCTATTAATTCATCAGCACTTACAACATTACCCAAAGATTTACTCATTTTCAATCCGTTTTTATCGTTTACGTGTGCACACATAACACAAGATTTATAAGGTGTTTTACCAAAAACAGATGTACCAATTGCTTGTAAAGTGTAAAACCAACCACGAGTTTGGTCTTGCGCTTCACTTATAAAATCTGCTGGGAACTGACTTTTAAATAATTCTTGATTTTCAAAAGGATAATGCCATTGTGCAAAAGGCATTGCACCAGAATCATACCAGCAGTCAATAACTTGTGGAACACGGCGCATAGTTGCTCCACATTCACATTCAAAAGTTACTTCATCTATATATGGTTTATGTAATTCAACATCTTTTTCTAAACAAGCTTTTTCTTTTAATTCTTGCTTACTACCTATAGCGT
This sequence comes from Clostridia bacterium, assembly GCA_017466005.1. The sequence continues at coordinate 3,905 of JAFTUZ010000127.1, forward strand.
GAAGTTTTCCACATTTTTCACATTTCCATATATTAAGTGGTGTTCCCCAATAACGGTCTCTAGATAAGTTCCAATCTACAACACCTTGCAAGAAATTACCCATTCTACCATCTTTTACATTAGAAGGGTGCCAATCTACTTGATTATTGTTCTCAACAAGCTGGTCACGATATTTAGTCATTCTTACAAACC
>JAFTUZ010000128.1 GCA_017466005.1 Clostridia bacterium
AATAGTGATGATTTTAATCCAGCAGATTCTAATATTCAAATGTATTTAAAAAATTATTGTGATGAGTTAAATAAAACAATAAAAGCAAGTTGTGATTTTGACCTTTTATTTGAAGAAATATATACAAATTATATTTTTGAAGAAGATAGTATTATAAGACCTGGTGCATTAACAACAGGTGCTGTAAAATTTGAATATTTAACAAAAATTTCAGAATTTTCACGTATTTATCAAGAATTTCAACTTTCTTCAGTTCATAAGCAAATTATAAATGGACCACAAAAGGCAGGTGAGCCAATAGAATTGGAAGAACCAAATATTTGCAGTAAAATGTTGCTTGATTATGAAGAAATTAAGGATTCTAAAATGGAAGGTTCTGTAACTGATACTATAACCGAACAAGAACAAGACATTATAGATGCTTATAAACAATTGGCTTTATACAATCCAATTTATAAAGTTAATTATGAAAATGCTTTAAAAGCAGTTAAAAAGTATGATATGGATACTTTGAATATGGTTAGTACTGACCAAAAATTAACAGTAGAGCAAGAAATTTGTTTGAAAAAAATTAATGAATTTTTAAATACCGATTGTGAAAATATTCTTGCATATATGAACACTATACAAAAATATGTAAAAATTTATAATGGTATTTAGTTTTAGCAGGAGATATTATGGACTATGAAAAACTTGCGGAATTATTGTATCCGCAAATAAATAAAACACCTGATTATTGGGAACAAAAATATCCAAAACGCAACTTAAAAGAAGGGGCAGAAGTTACAAGATATGCACCTAGCCCAACAGGGTATGTGCATTTTGGTGCTTTATTTACTGCTCTTATAAATAAAAAAGTGGCAAGCGAATCTTCAGGGGTTTACTTTTTGCGTATAGAAGATACCGATAAAAAGCGTGAAGTAAAAAATGGTGCAAACTTTATTATTAATGGATTAAAAACTTTTGATTTAACTTTTGATGAAAGTGTTGTGGCAGGTGGGGAATATGGCCCATATGTTCAAAGTGAGCGTATTGAAATTTATCAAACTTATGCAAAAGATTTAGTAAGAAAAGGTCTTGCTTATCCTTGTTTTTGTACACACGAAGAGATAGATGCTATTCGTAGTGAGCAAGAAAAGAATAAAATAAATATGGGATACTATGGTAAATATGCCAAATGCCGTAATTTAAGTTATGAAGAAATAGAAAGTAATATAAAACAAGGTAAATCTTTTGTTTTACGTTTTAAATGCCCATATACTGCCGAGCAAAAAGTTAAAACATATGATTATGTTCGTGGAGAACGTGAAATACCTCAAAATGAAAATGATGCGGTTATTATTAAATCTAATGGTCTTCCGCCATATAATTTTGCCCACGCAATAGATGACCATCTTATGGGAACAACTTTTGTAATTAGGGGAGATGAATGGTTACCTTCTTTTGCAGAGCATTTGCAATTATTTGAGGCGCTTGGTTTTAAAGCACCAAAATATGCTCATATTTCTCCAATTCAAAAATTGGATAACGGTAATAGAAGAAAAATAAGTAAACGTAAAGACCCTGAAGCAGATGTAGAGTTTTTCTATAAAAAAGGTTATCCTATTGAGTCTTTAACCGAATATTTATTAACTTTGGCTAATAGTAATTTTGAAACTTGGAGATTACAAAATCCAAAAGCAGATGTAAACGAATTTAAGTTTTCTATTAAAAACTTAAGCCCTAGTGGTTCGTTGTTTGATATGATAAAACTTAATGACATAAGTAAAAATGTTATTTCAAACTTTACTGCTAAACAAGTTTTTGATAATTGCTTAACTTGGGCTGAAAAATATGATGAAAAGTTTGCTAGTCTTTTAAAAGAAAACAAAGATTATTGCATAAACATATTTAATATAGACCGTGAAATTGCCAAACCAAGAAAAGATATAAGCCATTGGGAAGAAGTGTTGCCAACTTATAGTTATATGTTTGACGAGTTTTATAATGCAGGTGAAGTTGTTTTCCCAGAACAATTTAATAAAGAAGATGTAAAAGCGGTTTTATCAAAATATGGTGATATTTATAATGAGGCCGATGAGCAAAGTGAATGGTTTGACCGTATAAAAGATTTGGCAGAACAAATAGGTTTTGCAAGAGAAGTAAAAATGTTTAAACAAAATCCCGAACAGTTTAGAGGGCATTGTGGAGATGTTTCTACAATTATTCGTATTGCTTTAACTGGTAGAACACAAACTCCGAACCTTTATGATATATGTAAGTTGTTGGGTAAAAATAAGATAAAAGAAAGATTTGAAAATATTTTAAAAGTTTTTTAAAAAATATTGAATAATTTATTGACTTTATTTAAAATGTGTGCTAATATTATAGAGTATTCACTAATATTAGTGCGTATGGGGGTATAGCTCAGCT
>JAFTUZ010000129.1 GCA_017466005.1 Clostridia bacterium
AATCTATAAATGTTTGTTTTTCGTCTTCTGTTGGATAGTTAAAATAAATATAATCTTGATGTGGACATAATGTTTTTTGTGCAACTAGTTCTGGAACAAAAATCTCTTCATCAATTTCTCCACACACCGAAATATAGCGTTGCCACTCTGCGGGTGTAGAATCGTAAGGTGGTGTTGCTGTTAAAGAAACTATATGTACATCATTGCCTAATTGCTTCAAAAAGTTTTCAAGTGATTTTTGCCATTCGCTTCTTAAATGATGTGCTTCATCTAAACATATGGTTTTAATATTTGCTTTTTTCACTTCGGCAATTAAATCAAAATCTGTATAATCTACTGCTTTTTCTTTTTCGTTATATTCATCTTGTTCATTATTATCCACCAATCTATTCATAGCAGAATGTAAACTTTGATAAGTAGAACTAGTAATTAATTTCAAACTTTTTAAACTATAGGAAAAATAGTCTTCTTCTTTCATTTCTTTATTTAAAAAGTTAGATGAAAATCTATCGCCCCATTGTTGTTTTATTGTTATGGACGGCGAAAAGACCAATGCTGGTGCATTAAGCCTTCTTATAATCTCTAAACCTAAAATTGTTTTTCCACTGCCCGGTGCTGCAACTATATGCATACGTTTATCGTTAGTTATATTTTTTAAATTATCTAAAACTTTTTGCTGATAAGTTCTAAAAGTACCGTGGAATTTTATATTTTCAAAAGTTTTCATATATTCACCCTTTTGATTATATTAAATAATAAAAATATTGTAAATTAATGTACGTAAATTTATAATAATTTTGTTTGATTTAAATCTTACTCTGCGCCACAAACAAATTTTGCTCTGCAAAATTCAAACGCAAAAAATTTGCGTTTTGCAAACCCTGTTTGCATTTGTGGCGCGCCCTACTTATTACAACCACCAACCCACATACACCAAATCTAATACAAAACTTGTAACAAGCAACATCAGGCATCCTACCGACATATAAACACGAATTTTATCTTTAACCACAAAATTTCTACTAAATATAAACAAAGAAATCATTAAAATTAATGTTGTTATTATACTAACACTAGCAACAGCAACTTGAGCATATGGTATGCTAGCAAACCAAGCACTTGAAACATCTAAAAACCAATACCCCCACTGACACAACCATAACAAAAAGCCCATAAATGGAAAAAGTAAAGTTAAAATCAAAGCCAAGAACATAAACATATATACATAGCCAAGTATTGGAACAATAACAAAATTAGCAAGTAAGTTTACTGTTGAAACATATCCAAAAGAATTTATCATAAATGGCAAAACACCTATTTGAGATGCAATACTTACAGCCAATGTGCTAGAAACAAAGTTACCTAATTTTAATTTTCTTAACGCATCGTAAAATATCGGATATAAAAATATAATTGCAAATACACAAACAAAACTTAATATAAAACTCAAATCAAAAACCGACCACGGTGTTACAAGCACTATTAAAATTCCTGCTAGCGAAACACTATTAAGGCTATCATTTTGTTTACCAAATAATGTACCCAACAAAGCAAACACCGCCATTAAACTTGCTCTTAAAACTGATGCCGTTAAATTACACAACACACAATAAATTGCTAAAATTATTACTATAACAATTACTCTTATAACTGGTTTTAATCTTATTAATTTAAAAAATGGCATTAATAAAGTTATTATAAATACCACATTAAGTCCAGAAACGGCAAGTAAATGTGCAATACCTGTTATCCTAAAATTTTCAACCGTATCTTCCGTAATACCACTAGTATCACCTATCAATATTCCATAAGCAAGCCCAGCATACTTTTCATCCATATTTGCATAAAGTGCATTTTTAATTACTAACTGTGCTTTATCTATTAATGTATATTCACTAACTTCTGTAACAAAAATTTCACTATTCGAAACATAACTATAATATTTAACATTATGCTTTATATAATATGCGTTTACTCTATCTTCCCCATAAGGCAAAATATTTTTAATATTTGCTGTAAATGTTACTATATCGCCCGTTTTTAATTTCTTTAATTCTTCATTCTTATCACTATTAACATCTTTAACCGTTACATAAATACTTTCTTTTATTTCTGCTACTTTACCATTTTCATCTACTGCTGCAATATGGTCAACAATTATAGAATATACAGAACCCTTATTCATACTTGGCGCAGTTTCCAATCTAGCAATTACAGTATAAGTATCTCTACTATCAATTTCAAAAGTTACTTTGTTTTTAATGTTACTATCTATAACAAATAGCCCCATACCTAAAGTAACAGATACTATCAAAGTTAAAACAACCCATTTTGTTTTCCACAGGTAACCAAATAATTTGTTTTTGAATTTTAAAAATAAAAAAGAAATTCCAAAAGCTAAAACCAATACACCCAAAATTATAAATATAAAAATATAATTAAAACATTTAAATGCGTTGGTTAACCATATTCCCAAACATAATCCTAGGAAAATTATTAAAAACGGTCTAAAATGTGCAATCATACATTTTCCTTATCATTCTTTAGTAAATTAATATTATTTTAACACATATAAACTTAATAAACAACAATTTTATTAAAATACTTGAAAAGTACTTTTTTATATGTTATAATAATTATATAAATAAGTTTTGCCCTCATCGTATAGTGGTTAGTACACCAGCCTCTCACGCTGGACACAGGGGTTCGAGTCCCCTTGGGGGTACCACTTTAAGCCAGACTTTGTTCTGGCTTTTATTTTTTGTTATAAATTTGTATTTTTACCTAAATTCTCCTATATTTACACCAAACTATTCGCAAAACCAATATATTATGCAATAGCACACTACTTGTAATTTATAATAAAAGCTATATTTTTATAAACCTTATATAAAAAATAAAAGCAAAAGCTTTTAACTTTTGCCTTTAACTTATTTATTATTCATTGATTACATATTTTTCAAGCAATACTTTTTTAAAGCATTCTGTTATTAAATCCATACCTGCTGGGTTTGGGTGTAACGCACCAGAACCATCTCCCATATAGTCAGAACAGTTATCGTAAGTAATTCCACTATCTGCATAAAGGTCCACAACATTACAACCATAAGTTTCTGCTGCCTCTTTTATAACAGCATTATATTGTTGCATAGTAGCATCATCTACTCTTGTTTTGTTTGGAACAAGTGTAAATAAATACACATCTGCTGCTGTATATTTATTAACCATACTTTCAATCATTGTGTTATATGAAGTTTCAAAATTAGATACTGTAACACTTTGGTCAAAATCGTTTATTCCAAGATAAACTGCAATAATATCTGGGTTGGTGTTAGCGTTAGTACCTGTATCATCGTGTAATTCAGTACATCTAGTTGTTCCCCTACCAGTAACTTTATCACCAGACCAAGAGTTGTTTACTAAAACATTCATATTAGTATCGTCTGCTATTTGTTTCCACCATGTCATATCTACACTAGTTATTCCACAGTTAGAACCACTATAATAAACAGCATTACTACCTATTGTACTGTTTGTGTTAGTTGCATCGTTTGAATAACCTGTAAATGTACTAATGCTATCACCTAATATAGAAAAGTTTTTTCCATTAAGCAATGTTGCAAGTTGCGCAACTTGAGCATTATAAATTGCTTCTTGTTCTTTTTGATTTAATTCTTCTAATTTTTCATCAACTGTTTTTAGCACATTTTTTGTAGTGTATATATCAAATAATATACTTGCACCACCATCACCACCTGCGGCTGATGTATAGAAAGAATATTGGGTTTGTTTTGTGCCATAGTATCCCCAATCTATTGTATCTCCGGTTTTAGCACCAATTGCTATTGTTTCATCTTCTGCAAGTTCTATATTACAATCTGCATATGCCCATGTACCTGTTGTGATTGTAGTTGGGAAAGAAAGTTTAATTGTTTCTAATGCATTTGTATCAAATAACTTTGTTGTGCTTGTTTTTATTTTATAAACTGTTATAAATGGGTCAGCAGCATCAGTTACCGCTAAAACTGGTAAACCAATTTTTGTTATTGTTTTTCCACTTAACAATGTTAAGTTTTGATATTTAAATGGTGCCGCAGAATCGTTAACTGTTTTCAAATCAGTAGTATTAATCATACTTGCTGGGAATTCTGTTGTAATGCCATCAAATATAGCTTCACTTAAAATTTCTTCATATTTAGCACTAACTTGAATTGCAAGTGTGTCTTGTACATCACTAGTTGTACAAATAATATCTGCATTTGCTTGATTATTAACTAATGTATAGTTACCTGCTTCGTCTTCAACTGTTATTCCACTTGCCTGATACAAGCCCACCGAACCATTACCACCAAGCACAATAGTTTCGTCATCTGCAAGTTCTAAAGGTGTTGTAAATGTTATTGTGTTTAAGCCAGCTTCAACTTCATAAGCGGTAGTAGTTGCTGTATATGTAGCACCTGTAGTTCTTGCATTTACAATATCTGCAACCTTTGCAGAACCAATATACAACTCACCAGCTTCTTCGGCAACAACTTTAATTTCGGTTACAACCGCACCACCAAATTGTGTAAGTTTTGCATTTGGCATATAATTTGCCATTAAGGCTATTGTGTTTGTTGAAAGGTCTATATAATCGCCCTCAAAGTAATCACTCATAGTATTTTCTATGCCAATAGTATTCTCTATAACATTTTCGCCTAACTCAACATTTTCTGCTTTAAATTCTGTTTTGGTAGTACCACTCCAAATATAACCATCATAACCTACATAAACGCTTGTTCCGTCTTTACCTGCTTGTCCTTGTTCACCTTGTATTCCTTGGTCTCCTTGGTCACCTTTTAAATTAGAAAGCCAGTTCCAAGTATTTTCTTCTACACATTGATATAAGTCACAAGTAGTTGTATTAAAATAAATGTCGCCAACTTTTGTATTTTCCACAGTTGCTTCTATTCCAGCACCTGTTCCTGTTACTGCTGTTCCGGTAAACCACATAGAACCAGCAACACCAGGCACACCTTGTATTCCTTGAACACCTTGCTCGCCTTGTGGACCTTGCGCTCCGGTATCTCCTTTTGGTCCAGCTTCGCCACAACCTACTAGCATTCCTGTACACCCCAAAAGCACTCCCATACTCATTACTGTTGTAAACAACGTTTTTCTAAAACCTTTTTTCTTTATTTTTTCCATTTTATTTTCTCTAGTTTCTAGAGTTATTTTATTTTTATTAAACATTTTATCCCCCTTTATTACAAACATACATTTAACTGTGTGTTAGATGTATAAATTCTGTAATAAAAGTTATAATTTAATGAAAATAATGTAAAAAAATGAAAAAATATGGTATTTTTGTTTGGTAAAATCATTTTTATTTGTTAAAATGTTAATATTACAACATAAAAACATACATCTAACACACAGTTAGATGTATGTTTTTTAATTATTATAAATTATAAAATTTTTATAAAATCTTACATTTATATTGTATAATTTGCTAATAAAAAACAAGGTATAACCACCTTGTTTTTTGTTTTTTGTTTATAATAAAATATTTTTATCTGTTTGGCAGATATTTTATTAAGATTATTTTAAGAAACCATCTATTATTTTTTGTTCCGCTTCTTCTTTACTTAATCCTAATGTCATTAATTTTATAATTTGCTCTTCCGAAATTTTACCAATAGCGGCTTCGTGAACCAAAGAAGCATCTATGTTTTTGGCAATAATTTTTGGGGTTGAAGCAATTTCTGCATTCTCTGAAATTACACCATCGCACTCAACGTGACCAAAACATTTATTCATACCTACCAAATTAGAATTAAATTCTTGTACAGAATTATCTTTTGCAACAGCTCTGGATACAACTTCTACTTTAGAATTAAATCCAACCAAATCTACATCAAAACTTGTTTTTGCAACATCTGTTCCTGTGGTTAATATTTTTTCACCAATTACCAAAGTTGCATTATCGTTAAGTTTTGCATAAGTTTCACGGTTTGAATAAGTAACACCACCCAACTGAACAGTTTCCATTTCAAACACACTATTCTCGCCTACTTCAATATTGGTTACAGGGTTTAATATTTTTTCGGTTTTTAAAGTACCTAAAGCCAAATGTTTTTCTACATATTTAACTTTACAATTTTTTCCTATATAAAAAGAATGTATGCCATTATGGCTACTTTTTTGGTTGGAATTATTATGAATACCGCAACCAGCAACAATTAACACATCACTATTATCGCCAATATAAAAATCATTATATACCAAATCATTAAATCCACCCATAGATACAACCACTGGTATATGAACACTTTGTTTCTTGGTGTTTGGTTTTACAATAATATCTATTCCATATTTATCTTTTTTAGATACTATTTCAATTTCATCAGTACAATTTCTTGCAAGCGGCTTCCCATTTTCACGAATATTGTAAGCTCCTTGTGGAATATCGTGTAAGTCGGCAATTTTTTCTAAAAGTTCTTTTGTAATTTCATTCATATATTTGCCTCCTTTAATTTACTGCATCTTTGCTGGTTTATAAAAGGCATTACTTCTTCTTTTGTTCCAACCTTCTCTACTTTACCTTTGCTTAATAACACAACTTTATCTGCAATATCAATAATTTTACTTTGGTGACTAATTATTATTTTAGTAGATTGTTGTTCTTTAAATATTCTAACCAGTTGCTCAAAACTCCACAAATCTATACCCGCTTCTGGTTCGTCAAAAATATTTACACTACCATTCTTGGCAAGCACCATAGCAATTTCAATTCGTTTAAGTTCACCACCAGAAAGTTTGTTATCAAGTTGCCTATTTATATATTCTTTTGCGCACAAACCTACTTTACTTAAATACTTACAAGCAACAGGCACGCTATTTTTTTTGTTAGAAGCAATATCTAATAAATCTTTAACGGTTAAACCTTTAAATGTTATTGGCTGTTGAAAACCAAAAGAAAAGCCTACTTTTGCTCTTTCATTTATACTATAATTAGTAATATCAACACCATTAAACCAAATTTCACCAGAACTTGGTTTTAAAATACCCATAAGTATTTTTGCCAAAGTTGATTTACCACTACCATTAGGCCCAGTTATAACAGTAATTTTGTTATCATCAAACGTTAATGATAAGTTTTTTAATATTTCTTTGTTATCGCTATCATTTCTAGCATCATAACAAATATTTTTTAATTCTATCATATATTTCCTTTTTTATTGAAAATTAAATTCAAACAAACTTGAATTAATAACAGTATAAACCTAAATACAATTATTGTCAAGAAAAAATAAAAACACCCCTTATAGGTGTTATTAAATTAATTAAAAAATAACTCATTAGCAATTTTTGTTACTGTGTTAATACCCTTTACAATTTTAGTTTTTACATTAGCACAAATCAATTCACTTTGTTCATCTACAAGTAAATTTATCAAAACACCAGCATTATATTCAATATCACTTAATACTTTTACCATTTCCATAATACTTGGCGCAACTAATTCTACCTCATCAACATCAATATTAAACACTTCCTTAACTTCCACAAAAACATCGTTAATAATTACTCGTAATAACTCTTGTGATTCTATTGTACATTTTTGTGCAACTTGAATATTCCCTTCTGCCATAGCAATTTCATTTGTTATAAGCAATTTTGAAATATGCCCACAATTTTCAACCAACTCACCAATTTTACTAATAACTTCTTTTTCCATAAACAACTCCTTAAAAACTAAATATTACATAAATTTATAACATTTTTTATAAAATAAGTCAAATAAACAATTTATTTAATTAAATTAACATAATAAAAAGCACTATAAAGTGCCTTTTAATTAAAATCTATAAATTCTTCTTTTATACCTCGAGCCAAAATATTATTAAATTCTGTTTTAATATCTTTATTTTCAAAAATTATATTATATAACGCATTGGTTATTGGCATAGATATATTATATTTTTTTGCAAGTTGCATAATACCTTTTATATTGCCAACACCTTCTGCCGATTTTTCAAATGTTTTATTTTTTGCAAATTGCTCACCCCACATACGATTGTGTGAATATGGCGAAAACAATGTTGCTTCAAAATCGCCTAACATACTTAAACCATACGCCGTCATTTTATTTCCACCCATTGCTTCTATAAGTTTTGCCATTTCATATGTACCCCTAGACATTAAAGCACCTTTTAAGCAACCCATATTAATTCCATCAAGCATACCAGCGGCAATACCTAAAACATTTTTACCAGCAGAACTAATTTCTCCACCAATAATATCAGTACCAACATAAAACCTAATTAAAGGAGTAGAAAAATTTTCTATTAAATATTTAGATAAACTGTTGTTATATGAATGTATTATCATACAGTTAGGTATTTTATTTAAAAAATCTTGAACATGACCAGGCCCTATCCACAAAGCAATATTATTTTTATCCACACCATTTTCTATTAAAATTTCGCTAATACGTTTACCTGTTGACGACTCTATACCTTTCATACAAAGCACAAATTTATGTTTGTTAAGGTCATAATTTTTAAGTTGTGTCATTAAATTAGATAATTCTTGAGTTAAAATAGAAATAACAATAATTTCATTTTGCATAGCAGAATTTAAATCAGTGCTTAAAACAATATTATCTTTAAGTTTTAAATAGTCATTCTGGCGAGTGGTTTTTAGTTGTAACATTTTTTTAGAGTTTTCCCTACCCCAAAGTATAACATTATGATTATCACTTAAATAATAAGCAATAAAAGTCCCCCATCTTCCACACCCCAACACACTTATATTCATACAAACTCCTATTTTTGTTTTATGAATTTATTATATTAAGCATTACCAATTTTGTCAATAAAATTGATTTAGTTATTTTTAGAATTTAAAAATATTTAACAAAAGCCCTTAAATAAAACAAAATATGTGTAAAAACAATCTTTAAACATTAATAAAAAACACCCCAAAACAGAGTGTTTTTTACTATATAATTAATGGAAGCACAATACCAATAAGCACTAAAAGTATGCACAAAGCATAAAGAACTTTCCATATCATAGGCTTTCCACTAACATATCGCCATGCCAAAATTGCAACTAAACAAATCATTATTGCAGTTGCAACACCTTGAAGTGCACTTACAATTTTTAATTGCAAACCGCAAGCAGAACAAATAAATGCTATACAATACAAAAACGCTACAGCACAAATTGTAAAAAACGCTATTTTGTTAATCCCCCAAACATTTGATTTAGAACTACTTTTTTTAGATGTGCTAGTTTTTTTGCTTGAAGATTTTGAATTACTTGTTTTTTTATTTTCCGCCATTTTAATCTCCTTATATAAATTTTGGAATTACTAGCAAAGTAACCGTAGCAATTTTAATATATTTATAAAAATCTGTCAATATTAAATAAAAATATAATTGTCAACATTTTTCACAATTTTAATAAATTATGTTTTACTTTTTATATATTATTTTAATCTTTATATTAAATTTTTTATAAGCATTTTTAATAATATTGCATAAAAACAATAAGCAATGGAAACCCTAAATTAAAATTATAAATTTATAGGGGGTAACAATGTCTGGCAAAGTGCTTATATGTGGAATAAACACAAGCGAACTACCTGTTTATAGCGCAGAAGAAATGGCAGAAATGATGATTTCTATAAAACAAGGTGATGAAGATGCAAAACAAAAATTTATATATGGAAATATGCGACTTGTTTTATCTGTAATACAACGTTTTATGGCAAGAAAATCGTATTGCCAAGACGACCTTTTTCAAGTAGGCTGTGTTGGTTTGATAAAAGCAATAGATAATTTTAACATATCTTTAAATGTTAAATTTTCCACCTATGCAGTACCAATGATAATTGGTGAGATAAGAAGATTTTTGCGTGATAATAACCCAATTAGAGTTAGTCGTAGTTTGCGTGATATTGCATATAAGGCCCTACAATCACGAGAAAAGCTAGAAAAAAACTTACAACGAGAAGCAACTTTGGAAGAAATTGCTGCCGATATGGAAATACCTTATTATCAAGTTGTACACGCTTTAGATGCAATAAGCGAACCTATGAGTTTAGATGAACCATTATACACCGATGATTTAGAATCCACTTCTCTTTCCGAACATATTACAGACGAACAAAATACTGATGAAAAATGGATAGATAATGTTTCTATTAAAGATGCTATCTGCACTTTAAATTCTAGAGAAAAAAAGATATTAATGTTAAGATATTATTTAGGTAAAACACAAATAGAAGTTAGCGAAGAAATAGGAATAAGTCAAGCACAAGTTAGTAGATTAGAAAAAAATGCTTTAAATGTTGTTAAAAAGTTTTTAATTTGATATCTGTTTTGCGGATATTTTTTTATAAAAAAATAATAAAAAACACATTAAATTAGTAGTTTTTATTATTCTACATATACTTAATAATATTTTTCTTCATTTTTCCTAATATTTTCTTTTCTATTCTAGATATATAACTTTGCGAAATATTTAATAAATCAGCCACTTCTTTTTGAGTCATCTCTTCTTGCCCCATTAAACCAAAACGCATTTTCACAATCTCTTGTTCTCGCTCATCTAAATTAGATAACACTTTCCAAACAGCATCTTTCTCGTCTGCTGTTTCCATACCAGAAAAAACTTCATCTGCATCTATACCTAATATATCACCAAGCAATAATTCATTTCCTTCACTATCAAAAGACAACGGTTTATCTAGTGATGTTTCCTTACGCTGTTTAGACACTTTTCGCAAATGCATTAAAATTTCATTTTCAATACATCGGCTAGCATATGTTGCCATTTTTATTTTTTTATCTAAATTAAAAGTATTTACTGCTTTTATTAAACCAATTGAACCAACAGAAATTAAATCATCTAACTCAACACCAGTATTTTCAAATTTTTTAGCAATATACACAACCAATCTTAAATTGCGTTCAATTAATAAATTTTTTGCACTTTCATCACCATTTTGTATTTTTATTAAATATTCTTGCTCTTCTTCAGAGGTTAACGGACTTGGCAAACTCTCGTTAGTACATAAAAACAATAAAAAATCTGGGTCTAGCGTTTTACTTAAACCAAACATTTTGCTTAAAATTTTATAAAACCAATTTTTCATTATACCACCACCATTTTAGGACTTAATATAACATCAAAATCTATAAACTTTTTACTACTCAAACCAATAGCAACTTTAAAGCTTTGACCTTTATAAACACAATTATCAGCATCAAAAATTAGCATCTTACCATTACCCAAAGCACTAGAAACTGGTAAAAACCTAGCATTTTTAACGCTAGTATTTTTAATATTTAGCATTAAGGGTACAACTTCTTCTTTTTTTAACCACATATAAAGTTTTTCAGCATTCATAACTATTAACGGTTTTCCAAACTCGTCTTGCATAGCATTGCCAGTATCTAAAAAGCCATTTAAAGTTTTTTCTTTACCATTTATAGAAATTAATACCTTATCACAATATTGATTTATGTTTTTAGCAGTAAATCTTTTTTTTAATACGCAAATTAACCAAACCACAAACATACCCAAACTTGCAACAATAGCGCCCAGTGGCAAACTACTAACATAACCTGTTAAAAGCCCCGTAGAAATTGAAACACCTAAAAAGGAAAAAATTGCAATTAGCATTCCACCAAAACCAAAAGTAAACAATATAAATAATCCTGTTTTTAAAAATAATCGGTTAAAATTAAACTCTAGCATTACACACATTATAATGGCAGCAACTATTTTACATAAAAATGCTAAAACGCCAGTTAATGGTAAAGTTGGACTTGCAAGTGCAAATCCTGCACCAAACACACTTGCCAAAAACACCCCGCTCCATCTAGGTTTTTTTC
>JAFTUZ010000010.1 GCA_017466005.1 Clostridia bacterium
TTTAATAGTTATTATTGCACAATGAGCAATGCTTTGTTGTAAACTTTTTTTTACAAACACAGTCTACAAAAAAACTTTAATGCCGCCTGTTAATATTTATGGTTTAAAAAGATTCCAACGTTTAACCAGAGCCTGTGAAAAATTTGATGTAAAACTTGCTATTGAAAACACCGAAAGTTATGAACACGACACTTTTATTTTAGAAAACATACAAAGCCCGAACATTGGTTTATGTTATGATAGTGGTCACGAAAATTATTTTTATAACAATAACGAGCAAGATATTTTGGAGCGTTTTGGCGACCGTCTTATGGCAGTTCATCTTCACGATAATTTTGGTCTTAATGATGACCACAACATTCCTTACTACGGAACAATAGATTGGGAAAAAGTAATTAAAAAACTTAAAAAACTTCCTAGAATTCCTGTTACTTTAGAATTAAAAAGTATGATTTTATTTGACAACAACAAACCTGAAGTTTTAAATAAAGATAGTAAAGACGATGCAAAAATTTTCTTAAACAAAGCATATGATGTTGCAAAAGATATAAACAAAAAACTTAACGCAAAACCTATTAGATATTAACAAAAAATACCAAATGTTTGGTATTTTTTTTAAACCCACCCAGTTAAATAGAACAAACTATGCGTAAAATAAGGTACTATGCAACTGCATAGTATATGAATTTAATTAAAAAACTGTAAGTTTTAATCTACAGTTTTATTTTTATATTAATGGTCTTGAATTAGCATTATCCATAATTGCTTCCCACGTTGCCGGCCCCACTATTCCATCTGGATTCAATCCATTTTCTCGCTGAAAAGCAGTAACTGCATCTAGTGTTTGATTACCAAAAATACCATCAAACGCACCCACGTTATAAAGTTTGCTATAAAGTTTGCGTTGTAAATATTTCACTTCTGCCCCATAACTCCCCCTTCTTAAAACTCTGTTTTGTGGATTAAAATTATTTAGTTTTTCCCACGTTGCTGGGCCTACTATTCCATCTGCAGTTAATCCGTTTGCACGTTGAAATGATAACACAGCATTTTCGGTTTGGGCACCAAATACTCCATCTACCGAACCTAAATTATAGCCTTCCATTTTTAACATAAACTGTAAATATCTTACAAACGAGCCCCTACTGCCACGCCTTAAAACTGGATATCTTGTTTCTTGTGGTGTAAAGTACCTTACATTTAAAAATGCACAAACACCTTTGCAAGCAGCCTGCCCTATGTTGCGTTGGTTATCTGGGTCTATCATAAGTTTTGCTTCATTAAAATTTGTCATAAAACCACATTCTACTAAGGCCGCTATTGTTCTAACCGAGCTTAACATACCTACATCTAAATTTCCAACACCACGCCCACGCAAACCAGTTACAGCCAATATTTCATCATAAACATTAAATGCTAGCGTTCTACTTTGTGCTGGTTGAACATTAAGCGAACTATAAAAGGCTTCAATCCCACCAACATTATTAAAAGTTTGCCCATCACCAAACGCATTATATGCAAAGGTTAAAACCAATGTTGGCAAAACTCTGTTTACCGCCGCAACTCTTGCAGAAATAGATAAATCTTGCCTGTTTGGTTTTACATCAAAAATAAAAAATCCTATTCTTAAACAATCTGCCAAAAACCAATTTTTAGCAGCAAAATTAAATTCATTTTCATAAATCTGCCTATCTATATATGGCATCATTGGTGTTCTTTTTCCTGGCGTTGCAGGCATAACCCCATGCTCATCATTACCTGCTATTAAAAAATCACTTGCGTTGTTATATGCCATAAACACTCCTATTTTATTTGATATTTAGTAGTCTATGAAAATTAAACTATTTTTGTTAAATAGGAATTAAATTTTTAATATAAATTTACTGTTTTTATATATAAATATACAAACTTTATTTTAAATTAGTAACCATTATTTAATAAAAAATCACAGTTTTAACTGTGATTTTTTATTATGCATAATAATACAATGGAGTTTCTTTATTTTCTTTAACTTGTTTTTCTTCAACTTCGCTGCCTGTTTTTACAACTTTACCATCTACTCTCATTTTATTTCCGCCATCAACAATAATTTGTTTATTTTTGATATCGCCTTTATCTATTATGTATCTAGATATTGGACGAATAAATTTCTTTTGAATACTATTGTTTAAAGCACGTGCACCTGTAACTTTGTATTGTGCATCTTTCAAAATATCTTCAAGCAATTCATCTGTGTAGTCTATTTTTATGTTATTGTTTTTCTGGCTTTTTTCAAAACTTGCTTTTCTTTCATCTAATTTTACACTTAAAACTTCTTTTAATTCATCTTTAGAAAGGTCTGTGTATTCAAGCAAACTATCAAATCTACCCAAAAACTCTTTAACAAATGGGCCACCTTCTTCCCCACTTCTAGAAGTCATTTCATCTAAATTGTGGTTGTGTGATTTATTACTTATATTTGCTTTTTGGTTTGTTGTTGCAACAATAACACAGTTGCTAACATCAATCACTTCACCTTTAGCGGTGGTAAACTTACCTTCATCAAGCACACTTAACATAAATGATAAACAAGAAGGGTCACATTTATCTAATTCATCAAATAATAAAACACAACTTGGGTTTGCTTTTACATATTCAATAAATCCGTTCTTTTCATCATAACCAACATAACCAGGAGCCGAACCAGTTAATCTAGAAATATCTCCAGAATGTTTAAAGTTAGACATATCTATTGTGTACATTTTATCTTCAAAGAAAATTTCTGCAATAGCTTTTGCTGTTTCAGTTTTTCCAACTCCAGTAGGTCCATTTAACAAAAGTGATGCAAATGGTTTATTTTCTACAATAAACCCACAAGCCACACTTGTTAATTTATCTAAAATTGTTTCCACAGCATCGTTTTGACCAACAATTTTCTTTCTAAACTTATCTACTTGCTCTTTGGTTATATTAAAGCCAAGTTTTAAATCTGTTATTTTTTCAGCTTCTACACCAACGGTAGTTTTTAATAAATCTGGATAACTTATCATATTTGCTTCTTTACATTCTTCATCATAAAGCTCACCATCTTTAGCATCTATATGAACAAGTCCGTCAAGAAAGTTTTCTTCCTGCGCCCAAAAAGCATCAATAGCAAAATCATCTAAATAATCTTCATAAAAAACATCACGTTTTTCTATAAAAGTTTCAACATCAGCATTTTCGTATAATTTTGCCAAATATTCTTTTAACGACTTTTCGTTTTCTTTTATTTTGCGTGAAGCACGTTCATCAAACTCCATTGTTGTATAATCTTTAACAAACAATGTAGAAAGTAATGCTAATTTTTCATAGTCAGACAAAGTCATTTCGGTTACTTTTTCTTTAGATTTTAATTCATAACTCATAGAATCTAAAACTCTTGCAAAATAATTTAAATGAGAAATATCTTGTTTTGCAGGTTCGGTAAACAAATAAGAAGTATCGCTTGCAGTTTTGTATGCTGGAATAACTTCTGGTTTATGAACACTTGCAAAATATGCAACGTTCCCTCTTTTTCTTAATTCGTTAAAAGAATTAAAAATTCTGCTTTCAGGTATTATTTTATAAAAAAATCTATCTATACTATTACTTTCTTTTGGTGGTGTAGTTTTTAAAGCCGAAATAAAACATTCAACCGGAAAGCCCATTCTGTCTATAGCCACCAAAAACATATCAACGTTGTTAATAGTATCAACATTTTTTTGTTCACATTCTGTAAGGCGAGCCGAAATAACACCTTCGTAATATCTGTTCCAAAATTGTTTTTCTTCTTTGGTAAATGCTTGTGCACTTAAATATCTAGAAGCAAGCACTTTTGGGTCTTTTTTCTTGTTGTTAGCATAAGCATATAAAAAATTTAAATCTAACATAATTTCTCCTGTGTAAACAACTGCAAAAATTTATGCAGCATTAAAACTTTTAGTATTAGCCATTATATTAAATTGACTTATAAAAGTATATCACTATACCAATAAAAAGTCAATATAAAACTTTTTTGATTAATTATAACCATTGCTTTAAAATTGTTAACCTAAATAAAAAAGAAGGCTTAACCTTCTTAATTTTGTAAACTAAACCAAGTTTTAATTTGATGAACACAAATTCCAAAATTAGCTGGAATAAGTTCTTTTAATTTTGTTATCTCTTGATTCATAAATTGTTTTCCCTCTTCTTGAAAAGAAACATTATCACCTTCGCTACTTTGAGTCTCAACACCTAAAA